>CAZYOD010000022.1:14370-15435 GCA_964648635.1 uncultured Balneolaceae bacterium
AATGGCCAACATGTTTGGCTATGAAAATAAAGAATTTCTGCTTCACAAACAGTTTCCTAATTCTTTTGAGAAACAACTCAAGGAACGTTTCTTGGGGATTATCGTCGTGCCGTTACTAATTTTTTACCTGATTACCACTGCAGAAATTCTGTATCTGCCTCAGCTCGGTTCTGTTGTAGAAATATATATCGCCAATACTTTTTTCTTTGTGTGTTTTACGCTCGTTTTTCTCTGGTCATCCTTTTACTACTACAAAAAAGTCAACTACTCTTCTTTCAGTTTTAAACATCCCATCATCCCTCAAAAAGTAACGTTTATGATGATGTTTCTGATTTTCGGGCTTGGCTATGCCGTTTTTGCTCCGCTCGGAGACTATCAAATTTACAGACTTTGGGTCATGAGTGCTCTCATCCCGGCCATCAGCATTTACCTGTGGCGAAACATGGACATTCTGGTCTTGGCTTTCGAAAAAAATATTCAGCATCAGGTTTGGGCCGATGCGGGACAGTAATTTTAGATAACAATGATTATGGAACAAGCTATACAGATCAGTAACCTGCAAAAATTTTATGGGGATACTCCAGCCCTGCAAGAGTTAAATTTATCCATTCCCTCGGGTACTATTTTTGGACTAATCGGCCCCAACGGCGCAGGCAAAAGTACGCTTATCGGAATTTTGACAGGACTGCTAGATTTTGACAGTGGAGAAATTACTATAAACGGGCGGGAGCTTAACGAACAAAATGAACAAACCATCAAGCATGAAATTGCCTCGGTACTGCAACCTCCTCTTTTATTCGAACATTTTACCAGCCACGACTTTCTGCACTACATTTGTGATGTCTACGGAATTGAGAATCAAAACCGTCAGCGAAAAATGGATGCTCTGCTCGAATTTCTAGGACTATCGGAATTTGAACATGCCAAAATCAATAAACTATCCGCGGGAAGTCGAAAAAAACTCTCGTTCTGCGCAGCTATTTTAAGTGAACCGAGAATCCTGTTCCTCGATGAACCTTTTGAAAGCATTGATGTGATCTCTATCGGCAGGATGAAAGAAATCCT
>CAZYOD010000023.1:0-15175 GCA_964648635.1 uncultured Balneolaceae bacterium
ATTTGATTGATGCTTAATATGGAAGTATATTTGCAACGATAAGCACTTTTTTAAAGCCCGAAAAAAGGACGAATGGCTGATTCTAAATCTGACGTAAAAATAAACGATATATTTGATAAAGCTTACAATTTCACTAAAGCCGAGGAAATAAAAGCCGAGGGGCTTTATCCTTATTTTAAGCCTCTTCAAGCTACAGATGGTACAACGGTTCAGATTGATGGCCGTGAAGTAATTATGGCGGGGTCAAATAACTATTTGGGACTAACGAATGATCCCAGAGTTATAGAAGCGGCTACCGATGTCCTTAAAGTTTATGGTACCGGATGTACAGGTTCCCGGTATTTGAATGGTACTTTGGATTTGCATATCGAGCTGGAAGAAAAACTGGCTGATTTTATGCGAAAGGATGCCTGTGTACTTTTCAGTACCGGATATCAAACTAATGAAGGAGCCATCCAAACCATCGCCGGCCGAAAGGATATTATTTTTTCCGACAAAGATAACCACGCCTGTATCGTAACCGGAACGTTGGTTTCGAACGCCAAAACTATGCGGTATCAGCATAATGATATTGAACAGCTGAGGATGCAGATGGAACGTGCTGATGAAAGTGCCGGAAAAATTATAGTCAGTGACGGTGTTTTTTCGATGTCGGGAACCATTGCTAAAGTCCCGCAACTTGTAGAACTAAAAAAGGAGTATGGCGCACGTCTTTATTTAGATGATGCTCACGCTATTGGAGTAGTGGGAGAGGGCGGAAGAGGTTCTGCCTCTACTTTTGACTTAATGGATGAGGTTGATCTGATCAGCGGTACATTTTCGAAATCATTTGCGTCGCTGGGCGGTTTTTTGGTTGGTGATTACGAAGTGATTGAATATATCCGACACAATTCGCCCGCTCATATTTTTAGTGCTTCTATGCCCCCTGCCAATGTCGCAACAGTATTAAAGGCGCTGGAAATTTTAAAAGAGGAAACCTGGAGATTGGAGCGTCTTGAAGAAATTTCTGACTATATGCGCAATTCGTTGCGCGAAATGGGCTTTAATGTGTGGAGCAGTCAGACGCCTATAATACCTGTTGTGATTGGCGAAATGATGGAGTGTTTTAAATTCTGGAAAGGATTATTTGAAGCCGGTGTTTATGTGAATGCCGTCGTTCCGCCCGGTGTACCCCGCGGACAGTCACTCGTTCGTACCAGCTATATGGCAACTCATACTGATGAACATTTAGACCGTATTCTGGAAGCCTTCCGAAAAGTAGGTATCGAACAAGGTATTATCGATCAGAACGGCCATTCATTGCTTGAAAAGGAATAAACTGTGGACACAAAGCAACGACTAAACGGCGTTACGCTCGCAACGACAAAAAAAGAGCGTAAACAATTTTTAAATTTTCCTTATCAGCATTATGCGGGAGATGAGCATTGGATTCCTCCTTTAAAGATGGAGCAAAAAAAGCTTATCGACCCCGATAAGAATCCTTTCTACGAAAATGCAGATATTGCCCTGTTTCTTGCCGAACAAGACGGGGAGGTGTGCGGGCGTATTGCTGCTATTCAGGATCGCCGGTATAATGAACATCACAATAATAAAACCGGCTTTTTCGGCTTTTTCGAATGTATTAACGATCGGTCGATTACAAATCTCTTGATGAAAGTGGCCGGAGACTGGCTTAAACAGCGTGGTCATACCGATATGTTGGGTCCCGCAAATCCGAGCATGATGGATGAGGTCGGAATTTTGGTGGATGGGTTCGAATATGATCCCAGCATAATGATGCCTTACCATAAGCCGTATTATGATGATCTCCTGAAGACTACCGGCCTGCAAAAAGCGATGGATATGTATGCCTTTCGCGTTACGCAGGCTACGGTTACCCTTGATCGGATTTACCGAGCCGAAGAAATCGTACGACGTCGAATTCCCAAGCTGAAAATTAGGGAGATAGATTTAAAGAATTTGGATGAAGAAGTAGAAACTGTACGGCAGATATTTAACCGGGCTTGGTCGGGCAACTGGGGATTTATTCCACTCACAAAAGAAGAGTTGGAAGTGCTGGCAAAAGACTTAAAGCTTATTTTGGATCCCAAAATTGCACATATCGCCGAAGTTGACGGAGAGCCGGTAGCATTTTCTATTGCACTTCCGGATTTAAACCAGGCACTAAAACATACAGATGGTACTTTATTTCCCACTGGGTTGCTTAAACTGCTTTGGCATCGACGTAATATAAATCAAATACGTACGGCACTGATGGGAGTGATTCCCAAATATCAGGGAAAAGGAATTGACGCTCTTCTTCACAAAGAGGCTATCCTCAACGGGAAAGAAGCCGGCTATAAGTCTTCTGAACTCAGCTGGGTTCTGGAATCAAATAAAGAGATGATTCGGGTAGCAGAAAAGCTTGGGGCAGATATTGAAAAGACTTATCGTATGTATAGCAAAGAGCTCTGATTAGCTCTTTGCCCTTTCGCAGCTTTCTGGTCCGTATTCCTTATTTATTAAGCCAGAATAGGGATTGGTTTTTCACTTCGTTTTCAAACTCCGAAATTTGCCAAAAATTTCCTACCTTTGATTGCCTTACTACTAAAGTTTTAAAAATAATTTTTGATTAAAATTATTACGCATTATGAGTGAATACCGGACTGAAGAGGATTCAATGGGAGAAATTAAAGTTCCCAAAAAAGCTTATTATGGTGCACAAACTCAACGGGCAGTTGACAATTTTCCCGTTAGTAACATGCGGTTTAGTCGAGGGTTTATCGAGGCTATCGGACTGGTTAAGAAAAATGCCGCCAAAGTTAACGGTGAGCTCGGTGAACTTGATACAACTATTACCGATGCTATTCAAAAGGCGGCTGAAGAAGTGGTTGAAGGTAGGTTCGACGACGACTTTCCGATTGATATTTTTCAGACGGGCTCGGGTACATCCACCAATATGAACGCCAATGAGGTTATTGCTAAGCGAGCCAATGAGCTTAAGGGCAATGATGTAAATACCGAAATTCATCCCAATGACCACGTAAATTACGGACAGAGCTCAAATGATGTTATTCCAACTTCTATTCGGGTAGCAGCTGTAAAAGCAGTGAAAGAGAATTTGATTCCTGCTCTGCGACATTTGCAAAAAGCTTTTACCGAAAAGGGTAATGAGTTTGGAGATGTGGTGAAAACAGGTCGTACCCATTTGATGGATGCTATGCCGGTGACTATCAAACAAGAATTTGACGGATATGCCAGACAGCTTAAACTTGGTGTGGATCGCTTAGAATCTGCTTTGGAGCGTGTTTGTGAACTTCCGCAGGGAGGCACGGCCGTGGGAACGGGGTTAAATACTAATCCTAAATTTGGCGCGGAAATAGCAAGGGCGCTTTCCGAAGAAACCGGCTTTCAGTTTACGGAAGCCGAAAATCATTTTGAAGCGCAATCAACCGTAGATGCACCTGTAGAATTGAGCAGTCAGCTTAAGACGATTGCCACTGGTCTGATGAAAATAGGTAACGATCTGCGCTGGATGAATTCGGGTCCCAACAGCGGACTGGCTGAAATTCAGCTGGAGGCTCTGCAACCGGGATCATCGATCATGCCCGGGAAAATAAATCCGGTAATTGAAGAGTCAATTACCATGGTTTGTGCGCAAGTTATCGGCAACGATTCAACTATTACTGTTGCAGGACAATCGGGCAACTTTGAGCTTAATGTGATGCTCCCCGTTGTGGCTCATAATTTACTTGAATCTATTAACATTTTAGGTAATGCCGTGCGGAATCTGGCGGACAAGTCGGTATCACTTTTGTCGGTCAACAAAGAGCGAGTGGCTGATATGGTCGGTCGGAATCCTGTTCTAGTAACGGCGCTGAATCCCATCATCGGGTATGACAAAGCGGCAAAAATTGCGAAAAAGGCGTTTGCCGAAAGTCGTCCCGTTAAAGACGTAGCTCGCGAAATGACCGACCTGAGCGACGAAGAGTTGGATCAGGCACTGGATCCCATTAAGATGACAAAAGGCGGATTTATGGAATAGGCTGAAATTTAAACCTATTGTCTAATCCTTTTGGCGGACAGCTTAAAAATAAATTTGGATATTATGGCACGTACAAAGACTAAGAAAAAAAACAAAAAATCTGATATCTCTTATTCTCAAGAGCAAAAAAAGGAGATTTTAAAGGATTATAAATTGGCGGTGATGAGCCGTGAAGCCTCCTATATTGGGCGTAAGGAAACGCTTACGGGAAAGGCTAAATTCGGCATCTTCGGGGATGGAAAAGAGATGCCGCAAATTGCGATGGCCAAGCATTTTAAAAATGGTGATTTTCGTGCCGGTTACTACCGTGATCAAACTTTTATGATGGCCATTGGTCAAGTAACTCTTCGGCAGTTCTTTGCTCAGCTGTACGCTCATGCGAATGTGGAAGCCGATCCCCACTCCGGCGGACGTCAGATGAACGCACATTTTAGCACCCGCAGTTTGAATGATGACGGTAGCTGGAAAGATCTGACGGAAATGAAAAATACATCACCGGATCTTTCTCCTACTGCCGGACAGATGTCCCGATTGCTGGGATTGGCACAGGCATCCAAAATTTATCGCGAACACGAATCGCTGTTGGACCAGGAAGAATTTCAGAAATTTTCTAAAGATGGCAGTGAGATAGGATGGGGCACAATCGGCGATGCCAGTACCTCGGAAGGAGTGTTTTGGGAAACCATTAATGCCGCCGGTGTTTTACAAGTGCCCATGGTACTTTCGGTTTGGGATGACGGCTACGGTATTTCGGTTCCGCGAAAGTATCAGACAACCAAAGATAGTATTTCAGAGGTGTTGGCCGGTTTTCAGCGTACTGATGACGAAGACGGACTGGAAATCTTAAAGGTAAATGCGTGGGATTATCCCGCGCTGATGGAAACCTATGCCAAGGCCGAAAAGATTGCCCGTGAAGAGCATGTACCTGTTTTAATTCACGTAACGGAAGTTACTCAGCCGCAGGGACATTCGACTTCGGGATCGCACGAGCGCTATAAATCCGAAGAACGCTTGGAGTGGGAAGAGGAGTACTGCTGTCTTAACAAAACGCGTGCCTGGATGCTGGAGCAGGAAGTAGCTACCGAAGAAGAAATTACGGAGATTGAAGAAGAGGCAGAACAGGAAGCTAAAGATGCACAAAAAGCGGCATGGAAGGCATTTAAATCCGAGCTTAAAGAAGAGCTGAATACTGTCAGCGGATTGCTCGATGATATTATAAAGGAAAGTTCGAATGCAGAAGCCTTGAAGAAAATCAAAAAGCAAATGGAGGCTCCGCTGGTTCCGCTTCGTAAGTATATTGTATCGGCGGCGCGAAAAGCCTTGCGATTGACCAGAGGAGAGGATGTTTCATCCAAAAAGAAATTGAAAGACTGGCTTGATGAAAGTACCAAGGCAAATGAGCAGCGTTACGATTCTCACCTGTACAGCGAGGGTGAACAGTCGCCGCTAAATGTTGAGGCTGTAGATCCGATTTATTCTGATGAACCGAAAAGCGTGGACGGCCGGGTTGTACTGCGAGACAATTTTGACAAACTTTTTGAAAAATATCCGGAGACACTGGTTTTCGGTGAAGACACCGGTAAACTCGGGGATGTAAATAAAGGACTCGAAAATATGCAGGATAAGTATGGTGAGCTGCGCGTCAGCGACACCGGTATCCGCGAAGCTACCATTCTTGGGCAGGGGCTTGGGATGGCGCTGAGAGGCCTTCGTCCTATTGCGGAAATCCAGTACCTCGATTATCTGCTGTATTGTTTCCAGGGATTAAGTGATGATTTGGCCACGGTCCGCTACCGAAGTATGGGCGGGCAGAAGGCTCCCTTGATTGTCCGTACCCGCGGACATCGCCTGGAAGGAATCTGGCACACCGGTTCACCCATGGGAATGATTATCAACGGGGTTCGGGGCATACATGTTTGTGTACCACGCAATCTTACGGATGCAGCCGGAATGTATAACACCTTGCTGCAGGGTGATGATCCCGCACTGGTTATCGAGCCGCTGAATGCTTATCGTCTCAAAGAAGATATGCCCGAAAATCTTGGAGAATTTACCGTGCCGCTCGGCATCCCCGATATAGTCTCAGAAGGGACCGATATTACTATCGTCTCCTACGGATCTACCTGTAATATTTGTGAATCGGTTCTTCCCGAGCTAGAAGAAGTGGGCATCTCGGCTGAACTTATCGACGTGCGGACACTGTTGCCGTTTGATCGCAACCACGATATTGTAGAATCTCTAAAGAAAACGAATCGCATTCTTTTTGTAGATGAAGACGTGCCCGGCGGCGGATCGGCATTTATGATGAATAAAGTGCTCCAGGAGCAGAAAGGATATTTCTATCTGGATTCCGAACCACAGTGTCTGACGGCCAAAGAGCACCGCGGAGCTTATGGGTCTGACGGGGATTACTTCTCCAAGCCCAACGAAGAAGATATCTTTGAAGCGGTTTACGCCTTGATGAGCGAGGCTAATCCGCAGAAGTACCCGCCTATTTAGGTTTCAAAAAAGATGGTCACCACTATAGAAGACTTATTGAACATCTCTATGTGATTCTCAACATTACTCCATAGCATCGATCACTTGTCCCACAAGTTCATCCATAGCATCGTAATCTGAAATCCATCGGCCTACGATTACCAGATCATTTTTTTGATCGATGTACACCATATTAACGCCGGCTCCGAGAAATACATATGCATCTTCGGGAGCACTCGGCAGACGATCTTGATCAGGATTCAAAAAGAAATTCATGAAACCATAGCCGTTATTGGCTTCGGTAGGAGTGCGGGCCATTTCAATCCAATCTTCGGAAATAATTTGTTCGCCGTCCCAATTGCCATCACGAAGAAAAAGATATCCGAACTTTGCCTGGTCGTAGGCGCTGAGCCACATGCCTCCGCCCCAGTGCCCGCCACCGCTTACCGATTGCATTTTTGTGCCATCAATATTTACCCACGAATTTTCGTAGCCGTACCAGCGCCACGTATTTGAGGCGCCAATCGGATCCATTACATGTTTTCGAAGCGCTTCAGGGAGAGGCTTTCTCCATACTTTCAGTGCTGCAAATGCAAGCAAATTCACCCGCACGTCGTTATATTTCCACTCCGTTCCGGGCTTATACCGCTCGCGATTAATCATTTTTTCGGTCAATTCTTCTTCCGGGCGATCGGCCCAATCCGGTTTGTCAAAAAGTGTACCCTCCCAATCGCTGGTTTGGCGCAGCAAATGATCCCATGTAATTTGCGAATTGTGCTCAGAGTTAAAATGCTCCACCGGCGAATACTTTTGTACTCTGTCGTCAACGCTCTCAATCATGCCTTTGTCCCAAGCTACACCAACTATTGTCGACAGAAAACTTTTTGTAACGCTGAAGGTCATATCCACGCGGTGCGGCTCGCCCCATTCGGCCACCAGATAGCCATCTTTGATAATCATGCCTGTCAAGGGACCTCGCTCTTTCACTGGGCCGATAATATTGTTATACGGCTCGTTGGTACGGGTGTTAAGATGGATATTCAGGTCTTTGGGATTGGATGACTCGTTATCTTTTGCATACTCAACCGCTATATCAATATCCTCTGCGTCCATTCCCACTTCTTCCGGGGATTTCTTTTCCCATTGGAAGCGTGTCGGAAAATATGTTTCGGACGTTTGAGCAAAGACAGTAGAGGAGAGTAGCAGAAATGCTAAAAGAAAGGAGGTGCGTTTTATAAGATACATTGAAAAAAACTTTTTGTTAAGATCGCTTAAATGATGGTACAAAAGATTTGTTAAGAGTGAAATATATTTATAGAGCTTTACAAATCACTGATGAACTTATACTGAGGTCCGGAAATTCAAGGAGCTGGTGACCAATGAAGATGATCAGATCAAAGTACGGCGCAGAGATTGGTATCCGGGCGATTAACTATTACGAATAGGCCCGTAGCATAAAGAAGACTAGCACACCCGTCACAGAAACATACAGCCATACCGGCAGTGTCACTTTTGATACTTTGCGATGCAGCTTCAACTTTCCTGAGAATGCAAGATAAAAACTCGTTAAAATCAGTGGCATGACGATTGCTGAAAGAATGATATGCGAAACCAGGATAAAGAAATAAAGGGGCCGGATGAAGCCTTCGCCGGTAAAAGGAGTGCTTCCGTGGAAATTGTGATAAATCACATAGCTGATTAAAAAAAAGGTCGAAGTCACAAAAGCTGTGAGATTGAATTTCATATGACGCGCAAAATTGCGCTGCAGAATCGCACGATATCCGAACACCAGAAGCACAGCACTGGTACTGTTCAGCAAAGCATTAAGAGCGGGGAGGCTGGTGATTAGCTCCGAACGGTAGTCACTTCCATCTTTGAAATAGATAAGCCAAATAAGAAAACTGAATGCAGCGGCACTGATTAAGAGTATAACTCCAATGGCTTTTGGTAAGCTGATGTCTTTGAGCAGATCAATTGTAAAAGGCTTTTCGGAAGTCATTAATCAAAGTTTTGCTGCATTTTTATGAACGCTAAAGGTACATATATAAAAGCATATACGCAGTTCTTTCCGATGCTAAAATATTAATAGAAGTGGACTCTTTTTTGAAAAAAATCAATGCGGATTCGATTAGGCATTTTTGAAAAATAGATTATATTTTAGGCCTTTTGTTTAACGGATGATTGTGAATAGCGATACTATTTAGAATAGTTTTAAATATGATGGGACTCTTTTTTTGGGGTTCTAAAAGACTTGGATTTTCCATACTTTCATGCCGAAACTTTTCAGCGATATTACGCCAAATAAGCAACGATAAATTTTTAGATAACCAATGGCTCAGATTTTTCCCAAGTGGACAAATGAAGTTCCACAACGTATTTTGCTCGGGCTTATCATTTTCGCGACCGCAACAGTAGCAGGAGTTTGGTATTATTTTTCTCCGGAATATACCGATGTAGGTTATGCCCCCGAGCAGCCCATCGAATACAGCCATAAGTTGCATGCCGGTGAGCTTGATATCGACTGCCAGTATTGCCATACCAATGTTTTTGATTCCAAGCACGCAAATGTGCCGGCTACTGAAACGTGTATGAATTGCCACGGTCAGATCGATTCTCAAAAACCTGAAGAAATTCAAAAGATCCGCGACAGTTGGGAATCCGGAGATCCAATTGAATGGGTGAAAGTTCATAATCTTCCTGACTATGCATATTTCAATCACGCCGCACACGTAAATGTAGGTGTAGGATGCGAAACCTGTCACGGTCGCGTGGATCGCATGGAAGTGGTGTTTCAAAAGGAGCCTTTAAGTATGAGTTGGTGTCTTGATTGTCACCGCAACCCGGAACAGTATGTGCGTCCGGTGGAAGAAGTAACGACTATGGATTATCAACCTGATGAAGACCAGATTGAGATGGGACGGGAGCTTGTAGCAAAGCATAATATTGCTCCCCCCACTTACTGTCAGAGTTGTCACTATTAATAAGGCATTAATCGAACGAATCTGAAATTAACGCAATCGTAAAGGAATGAGCGAAGAAGTTAAAAAGCCAAATTACTGGAAAAGCCTGGGCGAACTTGCCAGAAATGATGAGTATGAGAAGTTCGTCGAACGCGAGTTTCCTGAAAACGCTACAGAACTTAACGACAAGGTGTCGCGCCGCAGTTTCTTGCGTGTGATGGGGGCTTCTATCGCCTTGGCGGGGTTTGCAGCCTGTCGGCGTCCCGTTCAAAAAATATTACCCTACAGCGATCAGCCGGAAGATATTACGGAAGGAAAACCGATGTTTTATGCTTCGGCAATGCCTTTTCAGGGGACATTGGCAGGGATTATCGTTGAGAACAACGAAGGACGTCCCACCAAGATTGAAGGAAACGAGCTGCATCCGGCCAGTGACGGGAACACCAGTATTTTTGGCCAGGCAGAACTTCTGCAGATGTTTGACCCTGATCGCTCACGCTATGTTAGAAAAGACGGTGAGCGTTCATCTGTTAGTGCTTTTGCAGAATTTTGCGGCGAACACTTTTCCAATACTGATCAAAATATTGCCTTTGTTTCAGAAGCGAACTCTTCTCCCACGTACAACAGGCTGAAGGAGCAGGTGATGAGCAGGTTTTCTAGCGCTCAGTGGATTACGTATGAGCCGTTTGGAGAGGATAATGCTCTTGAAGGCACGAACATGGCTTTTGGTCAGCGGTTGCGAGCGTTCAACAGGTTTGATGAGGCGAACGTTATCGTAAGTTTTGATGACGATTTTCTTAATCCTGCGGCAGATAAAAACAGCCTGCAAAACACCAAGCTATTTACGGATGGGCGTGACGTTACATCACCGGAAGACGGCATGAGTCGGTTTTATGCTATTGAAAGCACTTTTACTCTCACAGGTTCAAATGCGGATAATCGCCTGCGTGTTAAGTCAAGCGAAATTGAGCACTTTGTCTATGCGCTTGCAGCGGAGCTCGCAAATTCTGTAAGCGGCTTGTCTGCTTTCAGTGGAGTGCAAAATAAATTTTCGGATCACGAATGGATTCCTGTTCTGGCTGAAGAGCTGCTGGAAAATCGCGGCGATGCCGTGCTTTCAGTGGGGCGCGATCACAGTGCCGAGCTGCATGCAACTGTTGCTGCCATGAATGCAGCGCTTGGTAATGCCGGTGAAACGGTAACCTATCTGGAGGTTCCGTATATTGATGATCAAAACAATCAGGATGCGTTTGTAGGCTTAGTTGATGATCTGAACAGCGGAGATATCGATACCGTGGTGCTTGTGGGTACGAATCCTGCTTTTACGGCGCCAAATGACCTGGATTTTGAGGATGCGCTATCAAATGCTGCGCAGGTTATCGACTTGTCGCATTATTATGACGAAACTTCAAAGTTGGCCGACTGGCATATCAATCGGGCGCATTTTTTGGAGGCATGGGGTGACGGCTATTCTTATACCGGTACACGATCTATTATTCAGCCTCAGATTGAGCCGCTTTATTCAGGCATCAGCGAAATAGAGTTTATGGATATAATTCTGAACGGTGAGCAAGCGAAAGGGTATGATCTTGTTCGGGAAACCTGGAGAAGTTATTACTCATCCAACTTCCAAAATCGCTGGGAGGAAGTCCTCCACGATGGTTTAGCTGCAAAGAGTACCTTTTCAACTGTTTCAGTTAGTATCTCCGGCCAGTTTAACAGTCGTGCTCGGAATTTCGTCTCGGATACCGTATCTGTAGAAGGAATGGAGCTGGTTATTCGGCCTGATTCTACCGTGTTTGACGGACGGTATGCTAACAACGGCTGGCTGCAAGAGCTTCCCAAGCCGATGACAAAAATCACTTGGGATAACGTCGCGCTGATGAGCAAGAAGACAGCCGATGAACTGGGTGTGGAACAAGCAGGATTGGGTAAATCCGAAGTAGAAATGATTTCGATTACTGTTGACGGTACCACGGTTGAGATGCCCGCGTGGGTCCAGCCCGGACATGCCGACGACAGTATCACAGTTACCGTAGGTTACGGTCGTGAAGGGATTGGCCGCGTAGCAAATAAGACCGGTTTTGACACTTATCCGCTGCGAACTACAGAAAACATGCTTTTTATCAGTGATATTTCGGTGGAAAAAACGGACAATTTCTACGAAATCGCTTGTACGCAGGATCATCAATCCATGGAAGGCCGTTCACTGTTGCGACATGCAACCCTCCAGGAGTATCGAGACAACCCTGATTTCTCAACCTATGCTTCTGCCTACGATGCAGAAATGCCTGGTCTAGCTTATGCCGAAGAACAGGGGCATGATGGTCCGGCTAGTATTTTTGATGCGATAACTAAGGAGGATTATCCGGATGATGAACCGCAGTGGGGGATGGCTATCGACTTGAATGCCTGTACCGGTTGCGGCGTATGCACCATTGCCTGTACGGCAGAAAACAACATCCCGGTTGTAGGTAAGCGCGAAGTAAGTCGCGGTCGTGAAATGCATTGGATTCGTAATGATCGTTATTACGACGGAAATGTCAATAATCCGAAAGCATTGCACCAGCCGGTGCCATGTATGCAATGTGAACTGGCACCCTGTGAGCAGGTTTGTCCGGTAGCGGCAACCACGCACAGCGACGACGGCATTAACCAAATGACGTATAATCGCTGTATCGGAACTCGTTACTGTGCTAATAACTGTCCGTACAAGGTGCGTCGCTTTAACTTCTTCAATTATGCTGAAGAATTTTTAACCGACGGTGATGACCCGGAGATTATACAAATGGCGATGAATCCGGAAGTAACCATCCGGTTCCGCGGTGTCATGGAAAAGTGCACATATTGTACACAGCGTGTAAATCGAGCAAAAATTGAAAGAGATATTGAAACAGACGGCGAAACAATGAAGCCGGAAGACGGAGCAGTTGAAACGGCTTGCCAGCAGGCTTGCCCGGCTGATGCTATCTACTTCGGTGATCTTACTGATCCCGATAGCAAGATTGTTCAAACGAAAAAGAACAACCGCAATTACTTGCTTCTTGAAGAGCTAAATACGCGACCCAGAACGTCGTACCTCTCAAAAATAAGCAATCCCAATCCTAAATTGGCTTAATTTCCAACAATTTTACGATGAGCACAGATTATCAATACGTACCAGAGCCAAAACTCGTAAAAGGTGACCATACCTTTGGGAGTATCACGGATCTTATTGCTAAGACCCCGTTGTCTCCCACACCGAAATTGTGGTACCTGGCATTTGGCCTAGCAAATATTCTACTCATTACTTTATTAGGTGCGATCGGCTATCTTGTTTGGGATGGTACCGGAATTTGGGGCCTTAACAACCCGGCCGGATGGGGTTGGGCCATTATTAACTTTGTTTGGTGGGTTGGTATTGGTCACGCGGGAACGCTGATTTCTGCTATACTTTTCTTATTCCGTCAGGGATGGCGAACCGCCATTAACCGTTTTGCGGAGGCGATGACAATATTTGCAGTGATGTGTGCCGGAATATTTCCGGCTATTCACGTCGGACGTATCTGGGTGATTTACTGGGTATTTCCCATTCCGAACCAAATGGCTGTTTGGCCGAACTTTTCAAGTCCGCTGCTTTGGGATGTGTTTGCGGTAAGTACTTATTTTACCGTCTCATTGCTCTTCTGGTATGTGGGTTTAATTCCTGATTTTGCTACACTTAGAGACAAGGCTAAGAGCAAAGTCGCTAAGATTTCGTACGGCATTGCTTCGCTGGGGTGGACCGGCAGTTTCCGAAACTGGTGGAACTACGAAAAGGCATATATGATTCTGGCGGGACTTGCTACGCCGCTGGTATTGTCAGTTCACACTATTGTATCCTTTGACTTTGCCGTTTCGGTCATCCCGGGCTGGCACAGTACTATTTTTCCGCCTTACTTTGTTGCCGGTGCTATCTACTCGGGTTTTGCCATGGTGCTTACCCTGATGTTAATTGCCCGAAAAATTTATGGGCTTGAAGACATTATGAACATCGACATTATGGAAAAAATGAACTTGGTAATGATGGTGACGGGTAACTTGGTAGCCTTTGCTTATTTGATGGAAGGATTCATTGCCTGGTACAGTGGTTATATTTATGAACTAGCAATTTTCTGGCTTTACGTCGTCGGTCCCTATGCCTGGGGCTTCTGGATTTTGATGTTCTGCAATGTGATAACTCCGCAGTTCCTCTGGTTCAAAAACATACGGCGTAATGTGGCCATCACTTTTGTGATCTCAATTATCGTGAACATCGGCATGTGGTTCGAGCGATTTATGATTTCCGTTGCCTCACTTTCTACCGATTTTATGCCCTCAGCGTGGGATTATTATTCTCCCACCTTTTGGGATATCATCACATACATCGGAACCTTTGGTCTGTTTTTTACTTTCTTCCTGCTGTTCTTGCGGTTCTTGCCAATGGTTGCTATTGCGGAAGTGAAAGGAGTTATGCCTGAGGCCGATCCGCATAATTATGATGATGAGACACAAGAATTTGATGAAGCTAAAACTGAACCAGTTGTGGTTCAACAAGAGCAAACTGTTTAGTTAACCGATATATATGGACGCAGAAAATAGACAAATTTACGGCGTATTAGCTGAGTTCCGTAATCCCAAAGAGTTAGTGGATGCCGCTACTTCCGTTAGAAAATCCGGTTATAAGGATTTTGATACCTATGCGCCATTTCCGATTCATGGGATGGAAAAAGCGATGGGACTCAAAAATTCTCCGCTTGGGTGGATTGTACTTTTCGGCGGTATAGCCGGTATGGTCGGCGCTTTGACCCTCATGATTTGGGTTATGGGCTATGAATACCCGTTAAATATTAGCGGGAAACCTTTTGTTAACCCTCCGATCTATGTACCCGTTACGTTTGAGTTGACTGTCTTGCTGTCAGCCTTTGCGGCTACTTTTGGAATGTTGGCTTTAAATAAACTTCCGCGATTTCATAACCCGCTTTTTAATGTGGAACGTTTTGACAAAGCTTCAGACGATGGATTTTTTGTTCACATTGAAGCCTCTGATGACCTTTTTGTTGAAGAGAAAGTCACGAAGTTGTTCCGGGATAACGGGGCAACACATATTGAAACCGTTTACGATTCGGAATAATAGACCTAAAAACTATAGTTTTGCATAACGACCCGATGAAAGTTTCTAAGTATTTATTATTTGCAATTGCTCTCCCTTTGGTGTTGTCGTCTTGTCGCGGACAACTTTCAGAGAAAGAGCCGATCCATCCCAACATGAACATGGATCAGCAGCAGCGTTTTGAGCCGCAAGAGGAAAATGCATTCTTTGAGGATAATCGGGCTATGCGTCAACCGGTAGATGGTACTATTGCCCGCGGCAACCTGAAGCATGATAAGGCTTTGTATCAGGGAATTAACGAAGACAGCAGTTTCGTAGAAGATATTCCTGTTGATGTTACCAAGTCGTTTATCTATCGCGGACAAGATCGTTATGAAGTATTCTGTACGCCTTGCCATGGTGCTACAGGAGATGGTCAAGGTATTATTATGACCAATAATTACGGATACGTTCCGGCTCCGAGTTTTCATATAGATCGCATTCGTGATGCTACTGACGGATACATTTATTCCGCTATCGCAAACGGTATTCGCACGATGCCTTCTTATGCTTCTCAGATTCCAGTTAAAGACCGATGGGCGATTGTCTCTTATATTCGAGCAC
>CAZYOD010000024.1:0-8864 GCA_964648635.1 uncultured Balneolaceae bacterium
TCCACCAAACGGCATAAGAAATAAATTTAAAACCACGCGTTTCATCAAAACGCTTGGCTGCTTTAATCAAACCAAGATTCCCTTCATTAATAAGATCACCGAGGGAAAGACCTTGGTTTTGATACTGTTTAGCTACAGAAACCACAAAGCGGAGGTTAGCCTTTGTAAGATCTTCTAAGGCTTTTTGACTGCCTTTCTGGATCTCTTTAGCAAGCCTGACCTCATCTTCAGGGGTGATGAGTTTCTCTTTTCCAATCTCTTGTAAATAGCGGTCGAGAGATTCTGATTCTCGAGTAGAAATACCTGAACTTCTAGCCACGGATGTTGTTGGATTAAGTTAACATTAACTTATACGATGATGATTGATCATTGCAGGGGCCACACGGAGGCAATAACCAAGTAATGAGACAAGATAACGAATATTGAAGAAAAATGTTGTTACTCGAATCTCTATAATATATCGTTTTTGATAAATAATTTCCAGCAAATTTCTATTTACTCTCACTCATTTCTAACATAGATGTTCCGGGATACGTTGCAGAAATATTAAAAAAATCGGCCGCTGTACTGGCGATATCACTAAACGTTTTTCGAGTTCCCAGATTTATTTTTTCAGCTTTTTGGGATGGGAACACAAGCACCGGCACAAACTCTCGGCTGTGATCGGTGCTTTGGGATGTGGGATCGTTGCCATGATCACCGGTAATAATCAGGATATCATCGTCTTGCAACTTACTGACAATAGCGGGTATAGCGCGGTCGAACTCCTGCAGGCTGTTCGCAAATCCTTCGGGATCAAGCCTGTGGCCAAATTTCTGATCGGTATCAATTAAATTCACGAATACGAAACTATTTGAGGCTGCGGACATCAGGCTCAAAAGCTGAGAAATCCCTTCTGCGTTACTTTTTGTACGGCGGAATTGCGTGAACCCCTGTCCGGCGAAAAGGTCGATAATTTTACCAATGGAATATGTTTTTATTCCCTCTTGCTGCAACCCATTTAGCAGATTATGTTCCGGTGGCTGGATAGAAAAATCGTGCCGTTTATCCGAGATTCGTTTAAAGTTACCGGGCTCTCCTTTAAATGGACGAGCAATAACCCGCCCTACTCCATGTTCATCCTGCAGGATCTCCCCCCGGGCAAGTTTGCACCAATCATAAAGCGTATCAACCGGCGTAACATCTACGTGCGCCGCAACCTGAAACACACTGTCCGCCGAGGTATAAACGATGGGATAACCCGTTTCCAGATGCTCTTTCCCATAATCGGCAACCACTTCCGTGCCTGAATAAGGTTTATTTACCAGTGCATTTTCAACCCCGATTCCCTCACAAAATTTATGAATTATCTCATCGGGAAAGCCATCCGGATAGGTTGGAAAGGGTTTGTTCAGCTGAATTCCTGCAATTTCCCAGTGACCCGTTGTAGAATCTTTACCGGCCGAAAGCTCGCGCATTTTACCGTAAGCCGACAATGGTTCCGACTCCACCGGGACCGATTTAAGCGGAATAATATTTCCCAACCCCATTCGCTGTAGGTTTGGGAGCTTACATCCGGTTTGTTCGCAAAGATGACCGAGCGTATTTTCATTTTCGTCACCGTAATCAGCCGCATCTTCCTGAGCCCCAACGCCGAGCCCGTCGATGACTATTACGTAGCAATTTCCCATCTTTTATATTGCTTCATTTTTGTTTGCTTTCAGCGCTTGTGAAAGAGCTGATTTGGCATTTTTCAAAACCTGGTAACATTCATCATATTCATTATCCAGTTTAGCAAAACCAACTTTGACACCCGTTTCGATGTGTATGCCATTCTTCAATTCGAATGACGTTGCAAGTTTCTTTTTCAGGGACTCAGTCCAGTTTTGCACTGCTTTAGCATCTTTACTTTGAATAACAAATGAATAGACATAATCAGAGTTGTAACCTAAAATACCTGAATAACCGAATTGAGCCGGATTAAAAGCAGCAACTAAATCCCGCTGCATCTGATCGAGCTGTTCCATCCGTAATTTCGTGCGCAGTTCGGGCAAATTGGAAAGCGTTACCAAACCAAACCATGTATGGTAGGTATTCACACCGCTTCGAAGCCTGTTCAGCTCAGAATCCACCATCTGCTCCCACAGATCCGGTAGAAAAGCACTGTACTGATTGCTGAAAATAGCTTCATCCACATTAAGATTAGGGTCATTGGATAGCATCTGTAATCCTGCAACCCGCACCAGGTTAATAAATTTATGCTTTGTAGATTCTTTAAAGATAAGCGGATTTTTATCGTACACTAAAACCACACCCTGGCGTCGATCTTTCATTATCAAAGGGATGGCCAGTGTAGCGCCATCGGAGTGCAATTCCCGCGGTGAAAGTCGCTTGGGATTATTATTAAAATGAATAGCGAACTCTGCTTCTCCCCGTTCAGCCGCTTCGTATGCCAAGGATCGTTCTTCCATCTTCATTCCAATGGGAGGAGCATATTTTGCGTTATCAGCATTGATAACATTACACCAGCTATCCATTCCCTGTGCGACAAACGACACACCGCCGTCGTGTAAAAAAGACTGAATCACATTTAACAACTTTTTAATTAAGCCGGCTCTGTGGCAACGCACTTCCAGCCTGTTTATCTGCTCTTCATAGTCGATCCACTCTTCCTGCCGCTCGTGCAAGTCACTGATTTCCAAATAGGTATTCAGTACATTCCGCAGTGAGTTGATGTAAGAATAAATAACATCACTTTTACTATCGGTAAAAATTCGATTGCCGGATTCAAGCACGGTAATGGCTACTGTCTGTCCATTATTCACGAACGGCAACAACGTGAGATATTTTACCGGTACATCATTGTAATAGTGATTTAGCGCCGAAGCGGAAATATCTTTACCCACCTCAACAGTCAGAGGCTCATCCAGATCTTTATAATCATCGAGAAAGTGATTAACAAAACTAATGCGATCTTTAAACATCACATTATCCAGCACCGTGGATTTAGTTTCCATCACAAACTGCTCGCGTGATCGATTTACCCAATACATGTACACCGTTTGCATTTCAGAAGCGCTTCGCAGCAGAAAGATCAAATCATTAAGAACCTGTTTAAACTCCCTTAAAACTTTCTCTTGGCGCTTCTTGCCCATAATATCGGCGTTCGACCGTTCTTTTTCACGTGCCGTTGCGTAATTTTCCATCCCCTTTAATTTATCTGTTTAGCCAGCTGTTCTGCCTGTTCAATCATTTTTTCAATCGCTTCCAGTCCATTAGTCCAGAAGTCGGGCTGAGTGATATCTAAACCCAGTTTGCCAACAATATTTTCGGGCCAGTCCGATCCCCCTGCCCTTAGCATTTCAATATATTTATCCGAAAACCCATTTTGAGAGCGCGTATATTCTTGATAAAGTGCCAGCACCAGCAGTTCCCCGAAAGCATAAGCATACACATATCCGGGCGTATGCAAAAAGTGTGGAATGTAGCTCCACCACAGATTATAACTGTCTGTAAGCGTTACTGAATCCCCATATACTTCTTCTTGGGTCTGCCGCCATAATTTAGAAAATTCTTCGGTCGTAAGCTCACCTTCTTTGCGCCGCTTGGTGTGGATGGCATTTTCAAAGCGATTCATTGAAACCTGCCGGAACACAGTCGCTATTGTATCATCAATTTTTCCGATCAGCAGTGCCAACTTTTCTTTGGGATCGTCAAGCTTTCGCATCAATCTTTGAAAAACAAGCATTTCCCCAAATACTGAAGCCGTTTCTGCAGTTGTCAAAGGTGTACCGGCCTGCAGGGCCCCTTGCTCGCGGGACAAATACTGATGCACGCCATGTCCGAGTTCGTGTGCCAGCGTTTGCACATCCCTGACCTTACCGTCAAAATTCATAAATACATACGGATGCACCGACGGAACCGTACTGGCTGAATACGCGCCGCCTCGTTTCCCCGGTTTTATAGCTGCATCAATCCAGTTACTATCAAAAAATTCGCCGGCAATATTTCCCATTTCAGGGTGAAATTCTGAGTAGGAATCAAGCACCATGTTCTGAGCTTCATCCCATTTTATCTGCTTTTCGTTTTGCAGCAGCGGAGCATAGCGATCGTAATCAAACAGCTCATCATAGCCCAGCAGGCTGCGTTTCAGATCATAAAACCGATGCACCAAACTGTAGTTGTCGGTCACAGAACTGATTAGAACTTCAACTGTCTTGTCATCAATTTCATTGGCCAGATTGCGAGAAGAAATCCAGCTGTCATATCCCCGCAGCTTATCATCGGTGTGCTTATCGGCCAGCAATGTATTAAAAATAAATGTTAGCGTGCGGCTGTGTTCTTTAAAGGTCTTTGTCAAAGATGCATGTGCGCGTTCCCGCAAATCACGATCAGATTCATACAATTTACTCAACGCCTGTTGCTGAGTGAGCTCTTCACCATCCAGCTCAAAACGCGCCGCGCCCATCGTCTCATCAAAATAACGGTTCCATGCACTGCGTCCCGTTACTTTCTTAGCGGATAAAACCTGTTCTTCTTTTTCGCTCAGTACATGATCTTTATAGCGCCGGGATGTCTCCAAGTAATGTTTGTAATGAGATAACTCTTCACTTTCTACCAGCTTTTCTGCTTTGTCATCATCAACATCAAGCCATTCCACATCAAAAAAGACCAGTTTTTGATGTATTTCGGAGGAAAGTTCATTCGCTTCCTGCATTAACTTTCCGTATTCAGGATTGTTGGTATCAGTCGACCAAATAAGGTGGGCATAGGCCCCAATCTTCCCTATCGTTTCCAGAAGCTGTTCGTATTCGCGCAGAGCTTGCTTCATCCCTGATTCATCAAGTTCAGCTACTTTTCCCTTGTAGTCTGAAGCAAAATCATTAGCCTGTTGAACAACCTTTTTTTTGTCGTTCTCCAGAGCGGGATCTTCAATAGATTTATACAGGTCTGAAAGATCCCATTTTATTTTCTCTGCCCCTGTTTTTTCTTTTACTTTTTCGCTCATATAATCCTGAAACCTACTTTATCTAATCATTGTTAGGCAGTAAAGTCACACAAAAATTATCTCTGTCAGAGAATCGTAATTTAATATAACAATGATTAACTTTACGCTTGATTGTTATGGTTAAAGAAACCAAAAAAATCATTCAATATTAACTCTTGCAGACGTTTATTTACCAGTAATTTAAACTCATCCAATAAGACCACATTTTGAAGTCGCTCGAAGCTATTTTCGGACCCAATTCCGCCCTTGTTGAAGAACTTTTTAACCAATACAAAGAAGACCCTTCGTCCGTGCCGAACCACTGGAGGCAGTATTTCGATGAGATTGAAGGCGTAGAACGAACTGAGGAGCCTCAACCCGATACGCAAAAGGGTGGAAATGGAGCTCCTGGAATTTCTGCTCCCGCTGCCCCTGAGGAAGAAACTAAAATTAAAGAAAAACCCCGAGAAAAAGATCGAGAAGTTTCAATTCCGTCGGGTGCTACACTTGAAAAAATTACAGGTGTTTCCAGCAAAATCGTTCAGAACATGGATGAGAGTCTGGAAGTGCCGACAGCTACCTCGGTACGATCACTCCCTATGAAAATGCTGGTCGAAGATCGGGATATCATCAACCGGCATCTGGCTCAACGTAATGAACCGAAGTCCTCTTTTACTCACTATATCGCTTGGGCTATCGTTAAGGCGCTCGAAGAGTATCCGAACATGAACAACTCGTTCGTCTATAAGGATGGCGACCCTTATAAAGTGATTCCCGAACAGGTGAATCTGGGACTGGCAATCGATGTGCAAAACAAAGACGGTTCACGGAACCTGCTTGTGCCAAATATCAAGGGCGTAGATAAAATGAATTTTAAGGAGTTTCTCTACGCTTACTCTGAACTAATTGACAAGGCTCGAAATGGCAATCTTGAGCTTTCTGATTTTCAGGGCACGACCATTACACTCACGAATCCCGGCATGATCGGGACCGTGCAATCTGTGCCTCGTTTAATGAAATCTCAGGGTACCATCATTGCAACGGGCGCCATCGATTATCCGGCCGAATATCAGTCGATGTCTCAGGAAGTGCTCAACAAGCTGGGCATCAGCAAGGTTATGAATGTGACCTCTACTTACGATCACCGTGTGATACAGGGAGCCGAATCGGGAGCATTTCTCAAGGAAGTTCACAGCCTGTTGAACGGTGAAGAGAATTTTTATGATGAAATTTTTGAGGATCTCGAAATCCCCTACGATCCTCTTCCTTATGGCGCAGATAAGTATGTTGGTCAGCTTGATGGCAGCGGTGCTACGCTTGAGCAAAATAAGCGCGCGATTAATGTTATGCGCCTTATCAATATGTATCGAACACGGGGCCACGTGTTGGCTGATCTTGACCCGCTGAGCGATGAACCCAAACAAAGCCCTGAGCTGGATCTGAGCTATTACGACTTAACGCTTTGGGATCTGGACCGAGAGTTTTACTGCGGGGGATTGGGCGGTAATGAAAAAGCTACGCTTCGCGAAATAATTCGACTGCTGCGTGAAACCTATTGCGGGAAAATGGGTGCTGAATTTATGCACCTGCTGGATCTTGATGAACGCAAGTGGCTACGCGAACGGATGGAGTCCACAACAAATACGCCTGATCTGACGAAAGATCAGAAGGAAGATATATTGCACAAGCTCAACCAAGCAATGGCTTTTGAGCAGTTTCTACACAAAAAATACATTGGGCATAAACGCTTCTCGCTCGAAGGTGCCGATACGCTCATCCCGATAATGCATCACATGCTCGAAAAAGCGGGTGACGACGACGTTGAAAAAATATTTATGGGAATGGCTCACCGGGGACGGTTGAACATTTTGGTAAATATTATGAATAAGCCGTATCGAAAAGTTTTTGCCGACTTTGAGGGCAATCTGGATCCTTCCAGTATTCAAGGCTCCGGCGATGTCAAATATCACTTGGGATCAAAAGGAGCTTACGAGACCGAATCCGGTGAAGAAGTTGAGATCGAGCTCATGCCTAACCCCAGCCACCTGGAGTCTGTTAATCCGGTGGTAGAAGGAGCAACGCGTGCCACTCAGGATCACGACGGCGAAGATGCCGAAAAGAAAAATGTGCCGGTGCTTATCCATGGTGATGCCGCTTTTTCCGGCCAGGGCGTTGTGGCCGAAACGCTGAATATGTCGCAATTGGATGCTTATAAAACCGGCGGTACCGTTCATATTATTATCAATAACCAGATTGGGTTTACCACGCTGCCCGAAGACGGGCGTTCTACGGAATATGCCTCTGATCTGGCAAAAGCTATTCTGGCACCCATTTTCCATGTCAACGGAGATAACCCTGAAGAGGCTGTTCACGCAATTCAGATGGCATTTGAGTATCGCCAGAAGTTTGGAAAGGATGTTGTTATTGATCTGATCTGCTTCCGTAAACACGGTCATAATGAAGGTGATGAACCCGCCTTTACACAACCGGGCATGTATAATGAGATCGAAAGTCATCCGACAGTCCGAGATATTTATACCGATAAGCTTCTCGGAAGCGGCGAATTTACCGAAGAGGAAATGCAGGAGATTTTCGATGAGTTTGATGAACTGCTTCGCGAAGCTTTTGAGGATGCGAAAAATGCTTCCCCTCTCGAGGTGACCGAGGATATGATCACCCGTCATGAGTCAAGACAGGAGGATCGGCCTGAATTTCCGGATACTACTTATCCCGAGGATAATCTGAAAGAGATTGCGGTAAAACTAAATACCGTTCCCAAGGATTTCGACGCCAATCCCAAGCTGTTGAGACAATTGGCAAAACGAGCCGAAATTGTCGATAAAAATGAAAAGAAAATTGACTGGGGATTTGCTGAAGCACTAGCTTTTGGTTCGCTTCTTAAGGACGGCACAACAGTTCGTCTGACGGGACAGGATGCTGAGCGCGGTACATTTTCGCATCGCCATGCCATCCTTCACGGAACGGAAACCGACCAAAAGTTTACGCCATTGAATAACTTGAGCGATGATCAGGCTCCGTTCTTTCCTTATAACAGCCTGCTCAGCGAATTTGCATGCGTAGGTTTTGAATTCGGATATAGTGCCGCCAAACTGGATGCGCTTGTTATTTGGGAAGCTCAGTTTGGCGACTTTGCCAACGGTGCTCAAGTACCGATTGATCAATTTATTTCAGCGAGCGAAGCCAAGTGGGGGCAAAAATCCGCGCTGGTTATGACTCTCCCTCACGGCTATGAGGGGCAAGGCCCGGAGCACTCATCAGCTCGTTTGGAACGTTACCTGCAACTTTGCGCCGAAGACAATATGCAAGTTGCAAACCTCACCACTCCCGCCCAATATTTCCACATACTGCGCCGACAAGCTAAGCAAGAAAACAAGCGACCGTTAATTATCATGTCGCCGAAGAGCTTGTTACGCCATCCGCTCGCAACATCCAGAACAGATGACTTGGCCAAAGGAAAATTTTATCCCTTCATTCCTGATCAGGAAGTCGAAGATAAAAGTAAGATAGACCGGCTTATTATCTGCTCGGGTAAGGTTTATTACGACCTATATAAACAACGACAGGAAGATGAAACTGACAATATCGCCATTGCTCGTCTGGAACAATTCTATCCTTTCCCTAATCAGGATGTAAACAACATTCTGAAGGAGTACAGCGATGTTGAAGACATTGTCTGGTGCCAGGAAGAGCCCAAGAATATGGGCGGGTGGACTTTTGTAGCTCCACGTATTATGCAGGAGCTGCAGGATGGGCAAAATCTACGGTATGTCGGACGACAAGCTTCCGCATCACCGGCCGCCGGACAAATGAAGGTGCATAAGGCCGAGCAGAAAAAGCTGTTGACTCAGGCTTTAACTTGAGTAATTTAGGGTACTAA
>CAZYOD010000024.1:8964-15130 GCA_964648635.1 uncultured Balneolaceae bacterium
ACCTATGGGAACATAATTACACACTTGCCTGTTAAAAGATTAAACATTCATTAATTACAATTTAGCCATGGCTCATCAAGAGGAAGAAAGAAGATACCTTCGCATATCATGGAGTTCTGTTATTGCAGGCGCTGTAACAGCATTAGCTGTTTCAGCTTTGCTCAATTTATTAGGCATTGGTTTAGGTTTTACCACTATCGACCCCGCTACGGAGTCCGACCCATTATCGGGATTGGCGACAGGAACCATCATCTGGTGGATAATTGCTAATTTAACTGCATTATTTTTAGGCGGAATGGTTGCGGGACACAGCGCAGGTTTTATATCCAAAACCGATGGCGGGATGCATGGTTTTTTAAGCTGGTGCGTTTACGCAGCAGTACTCTTATTCTTTGTAACCACTGCAACGGGTGCTATAATTAGCGGACTTTCAGGAGCTGTCTCATCAGTATTCGGCGGAGGAGACCAACAAGAAGTTGTCGTCCGGGTTGATGATCAACGCCAACAAGCACAGGACCAGCAAGCACTATCTTTCGATAATATAAGAGAAAAATTTGTTCAGCTTGTTGAAAGAGCAGAACAGTTTAATGTTCTCCCCTCCGATGCTGCGGAAAATGTACAAGAAACTTTAAACGAAGCCACTGCCGATTTACGTGAAACCTGGCAGGAACTAAATCTTGATCAAAATATAGATGAGTTCTTAAATGATCTTTCTGTCGAGATGGATGACGGTAATTTAAATATTACTGTAGAGGGAGATGTAATTAATCGAGAAAAAATCAAAGATTATTTATCTGAAAACACCGATCTAAGCGAACAGGAAATAGAACAAAATGTTAATGAATGGAACAAAAACATGGAACAGGCAATTAGTGAAGTAGAAAAACTATATCAGCAAACAAGGCAAGAGATAGAACAACAGACCGATAAACTAGCAGATACAATTGCTACCGTTAGTTTAGTTTCTTTCTTTGCTTTGGTTTTCGGTGCGATCGCTGCCTGGGCTGGCGGTATGGTGGCAGCAGGATTAAATCCCGTAGTAGTTAAAAAGGACTAAATGAATGACAAAAAATATTACCGGAGTCCGTTCTTTACTCCCTTACAGATTCTACTAACGGCATCATGACTGTGCAGACTTTCCATATGCACACAGCGAACAACAAAATCTCTAATTCGTTCTTCATCCTTTAGTTCATCATAGAGTAACCGGGCGGCATCCTCCACAAATTTCTGATAAGCGCCGTTCATCTCTGCAAAAGCTTGCTCATCTTCTCTTTTAACCATTACCTGAGTTTCGGTCATGAGCGCTTCCCGGCAATGACTGACGAGATCTTCGACAAATATTTCATCATTTAGCTCCACTGTGAGGCTAGCCACACTACGCTGGCTATGGGGAATACTGACCACTTCGCGAGTCTCACGTGCATGTTCCGAAAGTTCATACGAACATGGACACGCGCTGCTGTATTCAAAGTTTAAATGCATAAACTTTCGGAAATCCCCGTCGGCATTCATGGTTCCTTCGATAGCCACAGTATAATACTGATATCCTTCCAGCTCCGACCGCAGGCTCTCCTGCATAATCGGATAATTAAAAGACAACCGCAGGTAAGCCGACTGAGTATCCAGATCTTCGCGATAAGTCTCCAGCACTTCCTCTAGTTTATCGGGATGAAAAACGTCATCTTTAAACTTATAGAATGAGCGCATAATGCGGCTCATGTTAATACCTTTTTTGCTGGCTTCTAATCCTACATACCCATCAACCGATGTCTCCAATGTAATTAATTCACCATCGGGCCGGGGATATTTAAGCGGCAACTTGAAATCTGAAATTCCTACCTGCTGGATAGGTACATTCGCCCCTTCGATCAGCGAAGCAGGACCATTTTGCAAATCCGGCAGGCTGGCTTTATAGTCATCAGATACCGTAAATGTAGGATCGTAATAGCGATTTAATTTGGTAGATATCATTCGTTTATGCTGCAATTCATTGAGTATTAATCAGTAACGGGTATTTCTTTATCCAAAAGATATGGACAATATTTGGCAGAATTTCGTTCGGTTTCCCGAAGGTTCACTTCGTACAAAAATCCTTTGCCGGCAGTAGCTTTTCTTATCGGCTCCTCAAGTTGCTCAAAAAAAACTTTTGCCAAGTTTTCGGTAGAGGGCATCGTCCCATTCAGAAAAGGGACGTCCAGATTTAAGTTCTTATGATCGCATTTTTCGATAATTTTCGCTTCAATGATCGATCTCAACTCTGCCAAATCAATAATATAGCCCGTTTCGGGATGTGGAGCACCCGCAACGGTCACTTTTATAATGTAATTGTGACCATGCCAATTTTCATGATTACACTTCCCGAAAACCCGCTTATTCCATTCGTCAGACTTTGTGGGATTGTGCAACCGATGCGCCGCGTTAAAATGAGCTTTTCGTGTTATAAAAACTAAATCGGTCACTTTTTATTTGCCAAGTATTGGATTTTCAACGATTCTGAAAATATATTATTCCTATTAAACCAAATATCGGGTAAAATTAGGAGCAAATCACTTTTTTATCAACTGAGCGTTATTAAACGATAATAGTAACTTTTTATTCGAACTCAACCTGTATTTTTGATTCATAGTACTTATCTCTCAGCCAAAAAGCTACATTCACCAGAGCAATTAAAACAGGCACCTCAATAAGCGGTCCCACGACCCCGGCAAAGGCCTGACCGCTGTTGAGTCCAAATACTGCAATGGCAACAGCGATAGCGAGCTCAAAATTATTACCCGCAGCTGTAAAGGAGATCGAGGCATTTTTGTCGTATTCGGCTCCCATCATCTTACTGGCTACAAATCCAATAAAAAACATTAGCACAAAGTAGATTAGCAGTGGCACCGCTATACGGACTACATCCAACGGAATCTGTACAATAAGTTCTCCCTTCAGGCTAAACATCACCACGATGGTAAATAAAAGTGCGATCAAGGTCATAGGTGAGATGGCCGGCAAAAACTTCTCGTCATACCACTCTTTGCTTTTGAGTTTCACCAAACCGAAACGGCTGAGCATACCTGCCAGAAACGGAATACCTAAATAAATAGCCACGCTTTCCGCTACGGTATAAATTGAAATTTCAACGATAGCTCCTTCAAATCCGAGCAGTGGTGGCAGCTTTGTGATAAAAATCCAAGCATAAAAACTGTAGGCAAACACCTGAAAAACGCTATTGAGTGCAACAAGGCCTGCACCGTACTCGCTGCTACCCTCGGCCAAGTCATTCCAAACCAACACCATGGCAATACAGCGGGCAAGTCCAATCAAAATAAGTCCCACCATATACTCGGGATAATCGTGCAGGAAAATAATGGCCAGAGCAAACATTAATACCGGACCTATAATCCAGTTCAGTATTAATGAAATACTAAGCACTTTTACATCCTGAAAAACCTTGGGCAAGAGCTTATAATCCACTTTGGCCAGCGGCGGATACATCATCAAAATAAGCCCAATCGCAATGGGAATATTGGTAGATCCACTGCTGAAAGAGTTGATAAACTCAGAAGTAGATGGAATGATATAACCGATCGCCACACCCATAGCCATGGCTACGAAAATCCACAGCGTTAAATAACGATCGAGAAAACTCATTTTCTTCGTTGGTGCAGGCGTACTCATTTAATTATTATTTTTGGGTGTTTTAAAAGTGAGATGCAAATCCTGAAACTAGTTCAGGTGATATGGTCCATTATAAAACGATTATTATACCTCAGACATCAGGTAAAACATTTCAGCAGCAATTTGTTTACAACGCTCGTCGTAGGTTTCAGCTTCTTCCGAAGTACCGTCGGCCTCTTTGGGATCATTGTAAGGGATGGAAATGCGAAATGAAGCCCCGGGCACATGCGGACAGTTTTCATCGGCATCCGAACAGGTCATGATCGCTGCGAAATTATCCTGGGGATTATAAGGATCATCGAATTTCTTGGAAAAACATATCTGAGGCGGATTATCTGCGTCAAAATAAACCTTGTATTTAGGATTTTTATCCTCCGTTTTCTCTATTTTAAACCCTGCCCTTTCCATTGCTGCAACGGCACGGGGATTAAATGCCGTTGCTTCAGTTCCGCCGGAAAACGAGCGGACGTTACTAATTTTTAAATAGTGGGCTAAAACAACGGACCAAATCTGGCAGAAATGACTTCTCCGACTATTATGGGTACAAATAAAAATCAGCTGCGGCGGATCTTCCGACCTAACGTAATCAGCAATTTTTCTTAAATCATCTTTCCGATCATCCGAAATTTTTGATACTTCACCTTCTAGATTTTGTATATACGTATGTAGTTCCTGATACATTATTTAGTTTAATGTGTCCCAATGCAGAGCATCGGAACGAGATGAGATGTGGGTGGGAGGGTAAGATATTTATCCGGACTCAATAATCGGGTGTTGCGACCTTTGTTATTCAGACTAACAGCAACCGGATCCCGGTTTACAAGCAGGTCCCTCCTCTATCATTTCTATTTTTTGTTCATCAACATCACTTTTGGATTCACCGCCGGGTTTTTGAGCAAAAACCGTAATGCTATAAATTCCGGTATCCCCATTTTTAAAATCTTCAATTTCTTCTTCAGATAAATATTTAGCCAAAATATCGTCGGGAATATTGATCGGCTTTTCTTTTTGGATGGTAATCTGCTCAAAACCCTGTTCTTTAATAAAGCCTAAATATTCATCTTTCTGTATAGCTCCGGCCACACATCCTGCATACATCTCGGCATCTTCGCGCAATGCATCAGGCAGATCGCCTTCCAGCACAATATCCGAAATGCTAAAATGTCCCCCGGGTTTAAGTGTTCTGAAAATCTCGGAAAAGACTTTAGGTTTATCCGGCACCAAATTCAATACACAATTACTAACGATTACATCGGCTACGTTATCCGAAACGGGCATGTCTTCAATATCCCCAAACCGAAATTCGACGTTATTGAAGCCCAGCTTATCCGCGTTTTTTCGAGCTTTGGCAATCATCGGCTCGGCAAAATCGATACCGATCACTTTGCTCTTTTCTCCGGATTCGTGACGGGCTACAAAACAATCGTTTCCGGCACCTGACCCTAAATCAATTACGGTGTCCCCTTCCTTTATTTTGGCAAACTGCGTGGGCAAACCACATCCAAGTCCCAGATCGGCATCAGGATTGTAGCCTTCAACCTCGCTGTAATCGTCGGTCATAATGTTATACACCTCATCAGAACTTTCACTCGCCCCACAGCATGAGCTGGAATTAAAATCCTTCGACTGTTCACTAATTTCGCTATACTTTTCTTTGACTGATTGTTTTAGTTCTTCAGCCGTTTTCTGTTTTGTGCTCATATCAGCAGCAATTTTCTTGAGTTGCAGTTGTAAGATTTGCTAAAAGAGGTGTAAATAATTCTTCCATTTCTGCTATGCCTTCTTCATTAAGACAATAGCAGGTCCGAACGCCATCTATTTTTCCTTTAATGATGCCTGACTTTTTGAGGGCTTTCAGATGTTGAGAAACTGTTGATTGTGCCAACGGTAACTCATCGGTAATATCTCCACAAATGCAGGTATCACGCTCTGCGAGCAATTCAATAATTGCGATACGAGCAGGATGTCCGAGCGCTTTCATCAGCTCGGCAGTTCGTTTTTGAGAGGTATCAAACAGTTTTGCTTTTGTTATAGCCATACATATATCGGTTATCGTAATTTTACGATTAAAGGTACGCTGTCAGCCATTTCTTGTCAAGTAAATAATGTATCATAAATAAAAAAGGAGGTCCGAGTTATCGTGCCTCCTTTGTGAATCGTTAATAAATCGCAGTTATAAGCCTACACAATTAACTGACATTAAGACTCCGTTGTTGCATCACCATTATTTTCTGTAGGATTTTCTTGTTGCTCAATTATCTCTGCTTCCTCAGATTTGTTGGATCCATTGGTGGTACTAACTTCCTTCTCTTGGTTAAAAATACCCTCAGGATATTTTCCTTCGGGATGGTCTCCAAGCAGCTCTTTAAGATCGTTGTGATCAAGCACTTCTTTATCCAACAACGTCTTTGCCATTTTTTTCAGCTTGTCTTTATGCTCTAGTAGTAGAGCTTTAGTACGCTCATAATTCAGCCGGATAATTTCTCGAACGGCGGCGTCA
>CAZYOD010000025.1:0-10844 GCA_964648635.1 uncultured Balneolaceae bacterium
CGTTATAATGTAAAAGAGTTTGACATGCCTGCGGTAGAAGATGGTTCGGTGTTGGAGTATCGCTATATAATTGAGCGCCGTTATATTGAAGAACTGCCCGATTTCTATCTGTCCGATAGAGTCCCGACAGAAGCCGCCAAAATGACGATTACCTATCCCAAATATTTACGCTACCATTCTCTGATGGAAAATTATGATGGGGTCTTGCAACATGAGTTTGTTTATACGGATACCAGTTCCGTTCCCAAAATATTTACGGTTCCCCAGCCTAAGCCGGTTATTACTGAGCGGTGGATGGCCTATGAAATTCCGGCTGATGAAGAGGAGGAGTTTATTTCTTCACGTAATGATTACCGGGCGAAAATTAAGTTTTTGCTGAGTGAGTTTGGGATTCCGCGCCAGCAGCTGGAAAACAGTTGGGAAGTTGTGGTGGCTCGGATTAGAGAAAAGACCAACCCATGGGAAGGAATCCTGCAGGCCAGCGTGGCTCAAAGCAAAGGCGATTCCATTGCGCAGTCGCTGGAAACGGCATCCGAGGAAGTTGTTCAGGACAGCATTTATCGTTTTTTGAATGAACGGGTTCAGTTCTCGGGGTCGCACAGCCCCTATAGCGCAACGCCGGCGGCAGATGTTATAGCGGGCAAGCCGGCAGATCAGGCTGCTATCAACCAAACCTTGATAGCAATGCTGCGCGGAGCCGGTATTGAGGCAACCCCCGTGCTGATTTCTACGCGAAATGCCGGAAAAATAAATATGGATTTTCCGTCCTTTTACCAGTTTAATGGTCAGTTAGTTTATTCCAGTATCGGGGGGCAAAGTTATTTGATGGATGTCAGTTTTCCTTACAGTCTGCCGGGATTAATTCCTGTGGATTCCTACGGCAGTCGCGGACTGGTGCTTAAACAGGAATCGTTTGAATGGATGGATGTGAATCCCGATGAAAGTGCATTTGATATACAGGTAGAAATTGATGCGGATTTACAGGCTAATGGCACATTACGTGGGGAAATAGAAGCTGCACAACAAGGCTATCTGGCTCAGCATGTCCGCCAGCAAAAAGCCGATGGTAGGAGCGACGCCGAAATTTTAAAGCAAACGATTTTTGACGGTTATCCCGAGGTAAAAATGCAAAACGTTCAAATTGCCAACATTAATCGCTATGATCAGCCGGTGCTTATTTCTGCCGGATTCGAAATAGAGAATTATGCCATCAGCTTTTCCGACGGACTTGAGTTTCGGCCTATGATTGTGGGATATCGTACAGAAAATCCTTTTGATGATACCGACCGAAATTTTCCTATTACATTAGATGCTCCCGAAAAGTTGGATCTGTCGTATTCGATTTCTCTGCCAAATGGGTTTTCAGTAGATGAAGGGGTACAAAATCGGGAAGTGGGCTTACCGGGAGCGGATTTCAAGGAAAGTTATAATATCGAGCAGGGGATGATGAACTATGAGTATCATATCAACATTGGTCGCAGTAATTTTTCTGCCGATTTTTTCCCTCAGCTTTATGATTTTTACAAACGATGGGTAGAACTGAGCAACACAACATGGTTAATCGAAAATTAAAACGAAAGAAGTAGAATGATCCTGGCACTCGAAACAGCTACCAATATTTGCTCGGTTGCTTTTTGTGATGATGAGAACTCCGTTTTTGAGAAGCGAACTGCTCGGCGCGGATCGCATTCCGAGAAACTGTTCCTTTTTATAGAAGAGCTTCAGAAAGAGCATGGCTTTTCTGTTTCTGATTTGGATGCGGTACTTGTCAGCGAGGGGCCAGGTTCGTACACCGGGCTTCGGATAAGTGCGAGCGCCGTTAAGGGGCTGCTCTTTCAAACTAATGTTCCCCTTTATGGAGTTAATACGCTGGCCTCTTTTGCCATACAGATGGCGGAAGAAAATCCATCTGTACAGACGATCCACAGTATAATTGATGCGCGACGGGTTCACCTTTATCATCAGAAATTTGCGTTTACTGATGGAGAACTGGGCTCTAACGATGAAGTGGAAGTCATCCCGATTAAAGCAATAGAGAAGATGCTTCGCAAAGGAGATGCCGTTGTGGGGACAGGGCTAAAAAGAATTGATGAGCAAGTGTTGGGGAAGGCCGAGGTACTGGGACCGGAGGCGATAACAGCGAAATCCTTGGTTACGCTTTTTAGGGCCGGATACAGTAACTTCTTCCGCCAAATTGATCCCGAATCATTTGATCCCAAATACTACACGTCGAATCAGGTGTAAGCTTTACTGCACATCTAAACACCTAACTATCTGTGTAATCAGCGGGATCTGCGGGAAATAGAAGTTTAGTCGTAGAATTTTTATCGCAATAAAAGATTTTAGCTTCGAGCGAGAATCATTATTTTTGAAAATCCATTTTAAACGAAATCAGAAAACATGGCTTGGTTTAAGCGAAAAGATAAGAACATTCAAACCGATCAGCGTAAAGAGATGCCGGAAGGTGTCTGGATTAAAGTCCCGAAAACCGGAGAAACGGTTCATCGTCGCGAGCTGGAAGACAATCTTTGGGTTGATCCGCTGAGCGGTTACCATTTTCGAATCGGAAGCGACGAATATTTTTCATTCCTGTTCGACAAAGGAAAGTTTGATGAAATCGGTCAGGATGTTATGCCAACGGATCCGCTTGATTTTGAAGATCGCAAGAAATACGCTGATCGCTTGGAAGAGTATCAGGGAAAAACCGGGCACAGCGACGCCGTTCGGGTTGGCATCGGAAAGATGAACGACCTGGATGTTGTAATTACCTGTATGGATTTTGATTTTATCGGCGGCAGTATGGGCTCTGTAGTTGGAGAACGCATCGGAATGGCGATTGATCATGCCCGCGAGAATGAGAAGCCTCTGATTATCATTTCACAGTCGGGCGGCGCGCGAATGATGGAGAGTGTTCTCAGCCTGATGCAGATGGCCAAGACATCAGCTAAGCTGGCACAGCTCGAAGAGGAAGGTGTGCCTTACATTTCGCTGATGACTAATCCCACTACGGGAGGCGTAACGGCCAGTTTTGCAATGCTCGGTGATTTTAATATCGCAGAGCCTGAAGCGCTCATTGGATTTGCGGGTCCGCGAGTAATAAGACAGACCATCGGTCGTGATCTGCCGGAAGGATTTCAGCGTTCGGAGTATTTGCTGGAACACGGTTTCCTGGACTTCATAACGCCCCGCAATCAGATTAAAGGTAAGCTGACCAAGCTCATCAAAATTTTGCTTCACAAATATGAGAAGTGATTTCTAAAGAAATACTTCGGCTTTTTGGATTTTTCCCATTCCTAAACCATAAATGGTAATACCTATGAAAAAACTGTTACTTCTCTTTGTTCTCTTTGGCTGGATTCTGCAGCCTGTGGAAGCTCAGCAAAAGAAAGAGATCACATTTCAACATATTTTTGACGATACATTCTCTCCCTCGGGTATCCAGAGCGTAAATTGGATGCAGGATGGACAGTTTTATACAGCTTTGGAACAAACGGAAGACGATATCGAGCTTCGGAAGTACAATATTCTCACCGGAGATTATGAAGTGCTTGTAACCAGTTCCGATCTCAACGTGGAGGAGCGGGATAAGCCCATCAAAATTCAGGATTATCAGTTTTCCGCGGATGAGACGAAGATTATGATTAAGACTGATGTTGAGCAAATTTGGCGACGCAGTACACGCGAAAATTATTTTATCTATGATCTCGAGACGGGCGAAACGCAAAAGCTGACGCAATCAGACGAAAAACAACAGTATGCCAGGCTATCACCATCAGGCGAAAAAGCGGCCTTTGTACAGGACAACAATTTATATCTGGTGAACCTCGAGACCGGGGAAGAGAAGGCGATCACCACAGATGGTAAATTTAATCACATTATAAATGGTGCAACCGACTGGGTATATGAGGAAGAATTCGGTTTTGCCAGAGCGTGGTATTGGTCCCCCGACGGAGAGAAGATCGCTTTTTACCGTTTTGATGAGTCGCACGTAAAAGAATTCTTTATGACTGACTGGGGAAATTTATATCCCGGGTTGACCCGTTTTAAATATCCCAAAGCGGGCAAAGAAAACTCAGTTGTAAAAATTGGGATCTATGATCTGGGTTCAGAAGAGATAACATGGATGGACATCGGATCAGAAAACGATCAGTACATCCCGCGTATCAACTGGACGCAAAATTCAAACACTTTGGCTATCCGGCGGATGAACCGGCTGCAGAATAAGCAGGATTTGATGCTGGCGGATGTGAACACGGGCAAGACCGAAATCATCAAAACAGAGACTTCGGATGCCTGGATTGACGTAAATGACGATCTGAAGTTTTTAGAGAACGGTGAGCAGTTTATTTATACCAGTGAAGAATCGGGATCCAATCATATTTACCTTTATAATATGTCCGGCGAACCGGTTCGTCAGATTACCCAAGGTGATTGGGAGGTGACTAATTATCTGGGCTTTAATGAGGAATCCGGTAAAATTTATTATGTAAGTACCGAGGACTCCCCACTGCAGCGCCATGTGTATAGCATTAATGTTGATGGAAGTGAGAAGCAGAAGCTGAGCAAAGGTGAGGGCTGGAACAACATCAATATGAGTCGAGATTTTAAATATTATATTCAGACGTTTTCGGGTCCTCAAAGTTCGCCGCAGTACACGCTGCACGAAGCTGACGGTGAGCAAGTACGGATTCTTGAGGATAACAAAGCTCTACAGGATACGCTTTCGAAGTTTGCAATGCCGACTAAAGAATTTATCGAAGTTCCGTTGCAACAGGCGACTTTGAACGGATATATTTTAAAGCCGCACGATTTTGATCCATCCGAAAAATATCCGGTGCTGTTTTATGTCTATGGCGGACCGGGAAGTCAAACGGTGACAAAAAGTTTTGGGTCGGGGCAGCGCGCGATGTGGCACCGCTATCTCACCGAGCAGGGATACATTGTAGTAAGTGTTGATAACCGTGGGACAGGAGCCCGAGGGCGGGATTTTGAAAAGCAGGTGTACAAGAAGCTGGGTCAGTACGAAGTAGAAGATCAAATTGACGCAGCCAAATATTTAATTGAAAATCACGATTATCTTGATAAAAGCCGGGTAGGTATTTGGGGATGGAGTTACGGCGGATACATGTCGAGCCTGGTGTTGGCTCAGGGTGGAGATATTTTTAATACAGCCATTGCGGTTGCACCGGTAACCTCCTGGAGATTTTACGACACTATTTATACCGAACGGTTTATGCAGACTCCGCAGATGAATCCCTCAGGATATAAAAAAGGCTCTCCGATCACGTATGCCGATCAGATTGATGGAAATTATCTGCTGGTGCACGGAACGGGAGATGACAACGTTCACTTCCAAAATTCTGTTGAATTAATCAATAAGCTTGTGGAGGAAGACGTTCAGTTTGAAACGATGTATTACCCGAACAGAAGTCATGGGATTTACGGTGAGAATACGCGCGAGCACCTTTATAAAATGATGAGCGATTTCATCTTAGAAAACTTGTGATATGGGACGAGTCCAATTTGCCGACTATGCTAAAATTTATGTGACCGGCGGTGACGGCGGAGCGGGCTCGGTACATTTTCGAAGAGAAAAGTATGTACCCAAAGGCGGACCCGACGGCGGCGATGGCGGTGATGGTGGCGATGTGATTTTAAAAGGGAATGAGCAGCTCAATACGCTGTTGGACCTGCGCTATCGCAAATACGTAAATGCTAAAGATGGAGAGAACGGTGGAACCAGCAAGAAAAAGGGCAAAGACGGTCAGGATGAGATTCTGGAAGCTCCTCTTGGTTGCATCGTCTACGACGCTGACACCAAAGAGCGACTGGGTGAAATCACAGAGCATGATCAAGAAATTGTCGTAGCCCAGGGAGGAAAAGGCGGGCTAGGAAACTGGCATTTTCGAAGTGCAACGAATCAAACTCCGCGCCACGCACAAGATGGCGAAGAAGGTGACGAACGCGCTATAGAAATTGAACTTAAGTTGATCGCTGATGTGGGATTAGTCGGGTTTCCCAATGCCGGGAAAAGTACGCTTCTTTCGGCAATATCCGGTGCCAAACCCAAAATTGACTCCTATCCCTTTACGACTTTGCAGCCGAATTTAGGCGTTGTAACGATGCCCGATTACCGCACATTTGTAATGGCTGATATCCCCGGAATAATCGAAGAAGCGCACGAGGGACGCGGGTTGGGTATTCAATTTTTGAGGCATATTGAGCGTAATAGTGTCTTGCTTTTTATGGTGAGTTCGCAGCAGGATATCGAATACGAATATAACGCTCTGCTTGATGAGCTGAGGAAATATCGCGCCGATCTGTTGGATAAACCGCGTATTTTAGCTATTACAAAAATGGACCTTCAAGAGAATTACGAGCTTGACGAAGAGAAAAAAGTAGAGCTCGATATACCGGTAGTTGAAATTTCGTCCGCAACCAACTACTATATAGACGAACTAAAAGAGATCATCTGGGAGCAGTTACAAAACGTTGAATCCAAAAAAGAAGACTTATGACCCGCCGATTCGTGAATTTGTAGCACTTCACTTAATTGAGAATTTGGGCGCACAGCGCATCCGCCTATTGCTGCAATCGGTAGAACACCCACAGCTCATCTTTCGCTTGGAGCGTCATGAGCTGGAGTCCATTCATGGTATCGGTCCCAAAACAGCCGACGAGGTTGTGACTTTTAACCAGTGGGACAAAGTGGACCGCATCCTGGAAAAGACGGAGCGCACCGGCGCGCAAATTATGACCTATTGGGATAATGACTATCCTTCGTTGCTGCGCGAAATTTATGATCCGCCGCTCATGCTTTGGATCAAGGGAGATCGGAGCGTGTTGGATACCGACAGCCTGTCGATCGTCGGTACACGCAAGGCTGGTGATTACGCCATCAATATGGCCAAGCAATTTGCCAAAGAATTAGTAGAGCAGAATCTGACGATTATTAGCGGTTTGGCTTACGGTGTGGACGGTGCAGCTCATCAAGCTACCGTCGAAGCCGGCGGCAAAACAGTGGCGGTACTCGGTTCGGGTATCGACTGGATTTATCCGAGTGACCACAAAGGGCTGGCAGCTAAAATCGTTGAAACCGGAGGTGCGGTAATTTCAGAATTTCCGCTGGGCACGGCTCCGGAAATGGGCAATTTTCCGGTTCGCAATCGTATTGTCAGCGGGATGAGTTTAGGCACATTGGTTGTGGCTTCGGGCATTGAGGGAGGAAGCATGATTACGGCAAAATCCGCACTGGATCAAAACAGGGAAGTATTTGTGATTCCTCATCCGGTAGGGCATCCGAATGCGATCGGTTGCAACAGCTTGATAAAACGCGCAATGGGTAAACTCGTACAAAATGTGGAGGATATTTTAACTGAAATTGAAGTTCACATCGAGCCAAAAGAAAACAGTTCTGAATATCCGGCTACGGTCACTGATAGAAATTGGAAGTCAAAAAATTTGGATGAGTTTGCAATAGAAATCTGCCAAACACTGGAAAAGGATTCCCTCCATATAGATTACTTGGCAGAACAGCTGGAAATTAAAACCAGTAAGCTGATGCCAAAACTTCTAGAGCTGGAAATGGGGGGATATATCCGGCAAACAGCGGGCAAAAACTTTGAGTTGGTGTGATGAGGATAAATTGGGCAATCCCGGTGCTCATCCGCAGAAGCGATAGCTTTTCTGAAATTTTTTTGGATCCAGAAAAACGGAACTGGTAATAAATTAATCTATTTCCACTTTACAAACGTAAATTCGTTATTTACGTTCGGCGCCAGAAAGAGTATCTTTAAAGAAATGTTTAGAGTTAGAAATACTATATTATCCGAAGATATTGCCACGGCTAGATTCGCATGCGATTTACCAAAATGTAAAGGTGCATGTTGTGTAGTGGGTGACGCCGGCGCACCGATTGCTGATGATGAAATTCCCAAGTTGGAAAAAGCTTTCGATCTTCTGAAGGATGAGTTGCATCCCAAAGCGCGCGAAATAGTTGCGCAAGATGGTCTGGTACAAAAAACTCGGAAGGGCTATCAGCTTAGGTGCCGAGATGAAAAAGAATGTGTTTTTGTATCTTATGGGGATGATGGCGTAGCCTATTGTGCGATTCAAAAAGCTTTTTTAGAGGGCCGGCTGGACTGGGAAAAGCCCCTGAGTTGCCATTTGTTTCCTATCCGGTTGCGAAAAATTGCCGGGTTTGAATATGCGAATTTTGAATATGTAGATGAATTATGTTCTGCTGCATGTGCAAAAGGAAATAAGGATGGGATATTTTTGTCTGACTTTTTGCAAAAACCCTTAACCCGACGTTATGGAAAAAGTTGGTATAAGGAATTTGTGAATACCTGTGAAGAAATAAGAACCGAAAATAGCGAGGCCGTTCATCATGCTTAAAACCGGCCAACAAATGAATCAGAAGCAGTCGCAACAGCAGCGGCTGTCACCACAACAGATTCAATACATAAAGATGCTGCAGCTCCCGACTATAGCGCTGGAGCAGCGGATCAAGGAAGAGCTTGAGGTTAATCCCGTCTTGGAAGAGGCCGAAAGAGATAACGGGCTCGATGAAAACGAAGAATGGGAAACTGAAAGAGCTAATGATGAAGAATTAGACCCTGTTGATAAAAATGAGGAGATCGACTGGGATGAGTTTATGCACAATTCGGATTACGAGGGCTCGAACTATAGTGGAGGATCCGGTTATGGAGGCAACGAAAGTTGGCGCGATCTGCCTAATCCCTACCATGAATCACTGCTAGAAGAGTTGGAGCACCAGGTGGGACTTCTGAATCTGAATGAAGAACAAAAGCTGATAGCAGACCAAATATTAGGCTCATTAGATCACGATGGATATTTCCGTCGCGAAATCGAGGCTGTTGTTGATAACATTGCTTTCAATAAAGGGACGCTGACAAATGCAGAAGAGATTGAAAAAGTAAGAAAGCAAATTCAGCAGTTGGATCCCTTGGGCATTGCTTCGCGTGACTTGCGGGATTGTTTGCTCGTGCAGCTGGAGTTTATGGATGATGAAGATGGACGCGATGTTGCCATTCAGATGCTGCGCGATCACTGGGAGCTTTTTGAGAAAAAGCATTTCAGCAAGCTCAAGAAGAGGCTGGGAGTAGGGGATGAGGAATTGAAAGCTGCTTTCGATTGTGTAAAAGGGCTTGATCCTAAGCCCGGAGCAGTGGGTAATGCCGTTGATGATACCCAGAATTATATCGAACCTGATTTTGAAGTTTATTATCAGCCGTCGGAAGAAAACGGAGCTGAAGAGGAAGGCGATTTTGTAATATCGCTTAACAACGGGAACGTTCCACCACTTCGGATCTCTCCCCGCTACAAAAAGATGTGGGATGATCTTAAGAAGAAGAAAAAGACCAATAAGCAGACCAAAGAGACTAAAAGTTTTATTAAGAGCAAGATCGAGTCTGCCCAGTGGTTTATCGATTCCATTCGTCAGCGACAAAATACGCTGATGAATACGATGAAAACGATTGTTGCCCTCCAAGAGGATTTCTTTAAGCATGGCGAAGGCCTAAAGCCAATGATACTTAAAGATATTGCCGAGCGGGTTAACTTGGATATTTCAACGATCTCCAGGGTAGTGAATGGAAAATATGTCCAGACACATTTTGGAGTTTTCGAGTTGAAATATTTTTTCAGTGAAGGATTAATGACTGCAGACGGAGAAGAGGTTTCGAGCCGTGAAGTGAAAAATGCGGTACAGGATATTGTAGATACTGAGGATAAACAGAAGCCGCTAAGCGATCAGGCAATTGTCAAAAAGCTGAAGAAGAGAGGCTATAAAGTTGCACGCCGTACCGTCAGTAAATATCGTAAGAAATTGAACATCCCCGTTGCCCGTCTCCGGAAGCAAATTATTTAAGATTTAGCGTTAAGCTAAGAATTTCCAGCCAGGGTTCTTTAGTGAGGATCCAAATTACCAGCCCGCTCAAGGTGATTAAGTAGGGAACGCTTGTTTTTATCAAATGTAAAAATCGGGATTTTGCAAATTTGAAGGTATCGGCAGAAGCAAAAACGAAGCTTAGCAATGGCAGTAGGATTGAGATTATGGTGAAGGCAGTAATTATTTGGCTGCCCCATCCCGCAGAATACATAGTAATGGCTGCTGTACAGATTAAAAAGTTAAGTTGCAGCGGCCAGGCATAGATAGTTGTGACTTGTGTAAAGCTAACTTTTCTATGTGCGATATATAGCCAGATAATATTCAGGAGCGAGAGCAAGATTGTGGCAAGAAACGTCCAAATGAAGATTGAAAAAGCGGTATTCCCCCAGAGTCCTATTGAAGGAAAGTGGTAAAAGAAAGCTTCTTGGCCGATTGGAGTTAAAACCGATGAAAAGGCTGCAAAGCTACAGGCAGATATCAAAAGTGCATTTTGAATAATAATTGTGAAAGCAGGTATTATAGATCGGATCTGGCGCTTAAAAATATCATCAATAAAAAATTTATGCGCTACAAAATAGCGGAATAATGCCTTTCGGTATAAGGGACTTGTGTTGTAGTGCAATCCAATACTTCCCCAAATAACAAGTAAAATGATTATGGGTAGTGCGGATGCTGAAGGTGCGGGGAGCTGCTCTCTTGGCAGCGGAAACACAGTTTCAGTCTGTGACGAAATAGTGCGAAGAGTTTCTGAAAACTGCGGATGCTGATTTAGCACAGCAAAGAGCCAATCTGAATGTAAAAAAACCGGGTTTTGAGGATGGGCAGAGGTCGCCTCCAAAAACTTTTTAAACGGACTTAAATATTTATTTATATCAGAAGATGGAGAATAAATATATCCGCCTATAGCAGAATTTTCCCGAACAGAAAGGGC
>CAZYOD010000025.1:10944-14616 GCA_964648635.1 uncultured Balneolaceae bacterium
TTGGATACTTTTAATAAGCGCCGAATCGGGTTGTTCGAAGGTTGATGCTACCGGAAATTTGATACCAAAACTGCCGTAAATCTCAAACTGTAAACTGTCGATCTTTTGCCATACTCTCGGCGGTAGATCAGATTGAATTTCAATCGCTGAAATACCAAGCTCATTAAACTGTTGCAGCTGAGCTATTGCAGAGTCGGGATTTTGAGGAGTCACCCATTTTACGCCCAATGCCCGTTGGGCATGAACCGATGCTTGCGCAAAAAGTAGCAGGACCAGTGTAATGAGCAGAGATCGAAAATTTCGCAATGTACGAGTCCGTAAATTTTTATTTGGGATCAATCGTCTTTTCGATAGGCAATTCTGTTGTTTCTTTGAAACTGCTAAGCACTACGTTTGATCTGCTTTTGCTGACGCCATCCCATGACTGAATGCGTGAGAGAAGTTTTTCAAAAGATGCGGTGTTTTCGGTCCTTATTTTCAGGATGTGCGAACCATCACCTGTTATAGAATGGCATTCCAAGATTTCGGGTTCGTTGCTGGCTTTATCCACAAATTTTGGGTAGTTATCAGAGCCATCTACCTCTACAAAAACAAAAGCAGTGATATCAAACTTAAACTGCTTTGAATCAAGGATCGCGCGATACTCTTGTATTAACTCTTTTTCTTCCAGTTTACGCATTCTTTCCGAAACTGAAGGAACAGAAAGATGAACGATTTCAGCCAGTTTATTGCGCTGGGAACGCCCGTCTTTTTGTAAGTGCTTTAAAATTTTTAAATCGATTTCATCTAATCCTTGAGCCATAGAGTAGGGTTTGTCCTTAATTTTCTATTAATTTGAGAAATTAACTTAAAATAATTAGGAGATCAAACATTATGAGGGGAATTCGGCAACAAAATATTTACTGCTTTTTAAAAGTTGTTCAATGTTATTTTCAGTTCAAACCTTTGTAAAACTCTGTTATCTTTAGCCAAACAATATTTGAACCAAATAAAGTCTTTTCAATGTTAGATGTCTCTTTTATTCGTGAGAATCCCGATAAAGTAAAACAGGCCATGCGTCACAAGGGAGAGGATAATCCTGAAGTGGTGGATGAAGTGTTATCCGTTGATGAAAAATGGCGAGAGCTGGTAGAAGAGACTGATAATCTGCGCAACGAAAGTAATACAAAGGCTAAGAAAATTGGCCAGCTGATGGGAGAGGGTAAAAAGGAAGAAGCCCAAGACATTATTGAGTACACCAGCAAGTTGAAAGAAGATATCCAGAAGAAAGAAGAAGAGTTGCGTTCTTTGAAAAAGGCGCGTGAAGATTTGTTGCTGCAGATTCCAAACATTCCGCATGAGTCCGTGCCTGTGGGAGATACCGAAGAAGACAACGAAGTATTTAAGAGCTGGGGTGAACCTAATAAAGAGGAGTGGCGCAAACCTCACTGGGAGTTGGTCGAAGAGCCAGGCTGGATTGATTTTGAACGCGGTGCCAAAGTAACCGGGGCAGGTTTTCCTTTTTATAAAGGTCCACTGGCGCGGTTGCAACGTGCATTGATTAACTACTTCTTGAACAAAGCCACCGAACAGGGTTATACTGAACTGCAGGTGCCTTATTTTGTTAACGAAGATTCTGCCCGCGGCACGGGGCAAATTCCCGATAAGGAAGATATGATGTATGAAGTTCCGCGGGATGAATTTTTTGCCATACCTACAGCGGAGGTGCCTGTTACGAATTTTCACCGCGATGAAATTATTGAAGGTGATCAGTTGCCGATTTATTATGCAGCCTATACTCCTTGCTGGCGGCGCGAGGCAGGTTCGTATGGCAAAGACGTGCGGGGGTTAAACCGTCTGCACCAGTTCGACAAAGTTGAACTGGTAAAAATAGTGCATGCGGATACGGCCTACAATGAGCTTGAAAGCCTGCGTGAATATGCAGAATCGCTTTTAGAGGAATTGAATATTCCGTACCGAACCCTTCTAATGTGTACGGGTGATATGGGGTTTACACAGACTAAAAAGTACGATCTTGAGGTCTGGAGTCCGGGGCAACAACGCTGGCTGGAAGTAAGTTCATGCTCCAATTTTGGCAGTTTTCAGGCCAGAAGAATGATGCTGCGTCGTCGCAAAGAAAATGGAGATACCGAAACATTGCATACACTTAACGGCTCAGGTTTAGCACTGCCCCGCGTTGTTGCGGCAATCTTGGAGATCTATCAGCAAGAAGACGGAAGTATTAAAGTGCCGGAAGTATTACAATCTATTATGGGGACTGAAAGCATTGAACTCTAACGCCAAAAGGCGACGCTATGGATGAGACAATTTGGGGTAACATTTCCTTGGAAAGTAATCAGATAAAGTACCTTTCCATTGGCGATCTGCATATCTGGATGAAATCACAAAACGGGGAAGTGTGGATTGCTCACGGATATAAAGATGAACTCAAAGGCCGGCGGATAAAAAGGGATGATCTTCCGTCGACGGTGTCATGGGCACGCTGGGCAAATAAAGTTGATTCCGGCAAAGTTGAAGTATTGCCCGTTTTTTCTGATTTACCGCTTATTGTTCATTCCGAGTATCCGCTCAAAATTAGTCCGGACACTAAGATTCAAATATTTTCCCGGATTCCTGTTTGGGTTCGGATATCACTTTCCAAAAATGGTTATCAGCTCATTGAGCTGCCCACGGTTAAGTTGTCGAGAACCTGGTTTGGATCACCGGCAGAGGGAGAGCTTTGCTATTATGCAACAACGAAGGCACGGCGCGATCTTTCTCAAATCGAGAAGAAGCCGTACTTGGTTTGCTGTCCGATTACAATTTCCAATAAATCTAGTGAGGTACTCGATTTTGATAATTTTTGTTTTCGGGTAGAGCGACTGAGCATCTTTGCACATGAGGGTGGGTTTTGGGCAGATGAGGCTCAGATTATTTATCATGGGGCAAGCTTGAACAGCGATGTAATTATGACGGGTAAGTTGCCTGAAGGAGTAGACCGAAAGAAATTATTATCGAGGCCGAGGAAAAAGATCCAAAAAAGTTTGGCAACACGTACGTTTCAGAAAATTTTCGAAGAAAAATTATCATGGGGGCGCTAGATGGTAGAATACTTTCAAAATTCCGTTTTTAATATCTATGACTATATTACCGAAGGGCAGTTAGAGTTAGTTATCCAAATTGCGCTGCTTATTGCCATTTCAGTGCCGGTGCTGCTTTTTATTCGGGGATGGGCACGTCGCTTTTTTACAAAAAAGTACGCCCCCCATTATGGCATGCTAGCCGGCAAGCTGGTTTTTTATTCCGGTTTAATTATCCTGATTGTTACAGTAATGGGACAGTTGGGCATAAGTATGGCACCACTGTTGGGAGCCGCCGGTATTGTAGGTGTCGCCTTGGGTTTCGCCTCTCAAACCAGTGTATCAAATATTATCAGCGGCCTGTTCTTGATTGCGGAGCAGCCTTTTAAAGTAGATGATATCATCACTATCAATACTACCACAGGAATAGTTATGTCGATTGATGTGCTGTCGGTGAAACTGCGGACGTTCGACAATAAATTCGTGCGTATTCCTAACGAAATGATTATAAAGACCGAAGTGACCAATTTGACGCGTTTCCCTATTCGCAGATTCAATGCCAAAATATCGGTTGCTTATAAAGAGGATGTTAGTCGCGTAAGAGAAATACTGA
>CAZYOD010000026.1:0-14438 GCA_964648635.1 uncultured Balneolaceae bacterium
TAAATAACTTCTTTTTCGCATGAGATCATTCCAAGCTCCCGAGAAGATAAAGGCAGCGGCACTCAGTCTCAAAAACAACAGACTAGTGGAATTGAAGGAAAGTTGCGAAAATATTAATTGCAATTATCTGGAGTTATGGTTTTAATGAGGCGAAAATAAAAACGAGTCTATTGGATTGCCGTAAATGAGAAAAAGAAATTTAGTATTAATTTTCTTTTGTTCTATTTCATTCTGTTTGTTAGTGCAAGACAAGGGAAAGGCACAGTCGTTCTCTGTCGGCCATGCGGTCCCCTTGTGGGGAAATACTGCCCAAGCATTCCAGGTTAACACTTCTGTAAGCTATATCACAGTTTCATATATTCATATCTACATGAATAATCCTGTGGATGGCCTTGGGATGAGTGCAAATAGAGACTTTGTAGGGGCTTATTTCACACCAAAAATAAATCGTGAGGTTGTGAAATTTATCCCAAAAGACATGGCTGTTACTCCCATAATAGGATTCATGCACAAACCTTATCCCAATGAAAACGGCCGACACTTACATTTTGGGATTTCCCTTTCGTGGGAATTCATAGATCATATGGATTTGTACTACAAACACATCAGCAATGGCTACTTAGGAATTTCAAACGTGGGAATCGACACTTTTGGAATTCGTGCTAAATTGTAATGCACTTTTATTTCATAGGCGAAATATCGCCGCGTATTTCACCTTTTGGATGTTCAAAGGTGCTGATGATGATAAACAGATCGCCATTCTTAAGTAATTCTTTTTGGCCCTCTGAGAGTTCAAAACGGTTTTCTTCCGCCTTTAGCGATCCACCGTTTTTTTCCTCATTAAGTTGTGCTTTTAAGCGGTGAATTTGATTCCCGGGATGCCCTTGAAGATTTACCATAATATATCCGCCTGAAAAACGGCCGTTTAGATTTTTAAAATCACCCTCAACCGTTAAGGTATCCTCTTTAAGTTTAACACTAACTGCGCCTGACCCACTTGTAGCTACTTTTGGTTGCATTTTGTATCCCGCTAAGGTTATTTCTTGGGATTTTTGTGCGAGTGCTTTAATAGGGGATGCAAGAGAAATGACCAATATCGATACTAATAATCCAGCCAATACGCTTGTTATTTTCATAACTACAACAACTCGTTACAAGTTACCTTTATAACTATCTAAATTGGGAAATATTTTCGTCCTCATTTTGTTTGAAACCATTCCGCCACTTCATCCGGACTCTTGGTATTGAGGACACGTTCTTTTTCAAACTTTGCTTTCCGGGCAATCCGCACGCCGTACGTAGTATGGTCAATGCCTTTCTTGCTGTGGGCATCGGGGTTGATAGAGGTTATTAGTCCCATTTCTTTTGCCTTATTTCCATGGCGCCAATCCATATCCAGCCGGTGCGGATTAGCGTTAATTTCGATAGCAGTATTATGTTCGGCCGCCAGTTCTATGAGCTCGTTCATATCCAAATCGCTGCCGTCGCGCTGCAGTAACAGCCGGCCGCTGGGATGACCGATGATATGAGTATGAGGATTCGTAATCGCATTGCGAAAACGAGCCATCATCTTTTCGCGACTCATCTCCAGCCCGTTATGTACGCTGGCAATTACAAAGTCAAAGGATTCCAGAATATCATCTGTATAGTCAAGGCTGCCGTCGCCGAGAATATCAGATTCGATCCCTTTAAAGATGCGGAAGCTGATACCATCGCCCGAAAATTTTTCGTTCAGCTTGTCAATTTCCTCCCATTGTTGTTTAAGTTCATCCACGGAAAGTCCGCCGGCATAGGCCGCGGTCTGGGAGTGATCCGTAATCCCCAGGTACTCATAGCCGCGATCGATGCAAGCCTCGGCCATTTCCTGGATCGAATATTTGCCGTCGCTCCACGTGCTGTGCGCATGAATTACCCCGCGGATATCATCCGGCTTAACCAAATCCATAGTTTCGTGGGATTCAAAAAACTCGATTTCGCCTTGGTCTTCGCGCAGCTCCGGCGGTACAAAATGCAGGTCGAGTTTTGCATAAATATCCGTTTCTGAAGAATAGTCGATCGGTTCATCGAAATTGGTGTCTCCTTCGTCGTCAAGCTTGAACAAGCCGTATTCGTTGAGTGCCAGTCCGCGTTCCCGAGCTCGCTGACGAAGTACCACATTGTGCTCCTTGCTTCCGGTGAAATACATCAGTGCGGCGGGAAACTGCTCCGGCTTTACAATTCGAAGATCCACCTGGCGGCCATTTTGGGTACGGATGGAACTTTTGGTGTCGCCGCGTCCCAATACTTCTACTACCAGCTCATGATCCACAAAGGCGTCAAAAAGCGGTTCTATGTATTGTTCTTCGGCGCCAATCAGAACATCTACATCGCCGATAGTTTCTTTGGATCGCCGAAGGGAGCCGGCAACTTCGATTTCTTGAACGCCGTCGCGTCTTTTGAGGAAGTCAAATATGGGTTCTGCAATTTCGACTGCTTCATCCAATCTGCAGCGCTCTTCAAACTGCTCCATCCACTCAATGGATTTCAGAATTTTTTCGGCTGATTTCTCTCCCAGCCCGTCCAGTTCAGCTACGCGTCCGTCTCCACAGGCTAACTTCAATTCATCCAACTCCGATATGCCCAGCTGCTCATGGATCTTCGCGATGTTCTTGGGACCTAAGCCGGAAATATCCAGCCATTGAATAATGCCCGGCGGAATGCGCTCGCGAAGGCTGGTAAGAACTTCGATTTCTCCGGTTTCTGCATACGATTTAATATCGTCGGCAATAGAGTTGCCAATGCCTTTAATATCGGTGAGGGTATCGTTCTCGATATAGTTGTTGATATCCTCGTTCAGCGATTCGATAGTCTGGGCGGCGCGATCAAAGGCAATGGCTCGAAATCGGTTTTCACCCGCCAGTTGCATCAATTGATAAATTTCGCGCAGACGAGCGGCGATTTCGACGTTGGTTACGGACATAGAAACTTCTTGTGGATTGGACTTTGTTCAAGCATAAGGTAAGAAATCTGTTTTTTATTAGCAGTTAAACAAGAGATGTATAAAAGTATGATGGTGAAATTACCAGTTGAAGTAAGCCACGTTTTACTTTTTTATAATCAGGTTGTTTATATAAACAAATTATCTCTTATTGATTGGTTACTTAATTTCGAATAAAAGGGGATGGGCAATGACAAGATCTTATATCATATTTATTTTATTGTTGACGTTCACAGCAGGCTGCGGGGTTGAGGCAAATCAGCCGGTAGAGCAGCAAAAAAAAGATATTAATACGGTTTTGGATAATTGGCACCAAGCAGCCGCTGACGCTAATTTTGAACGTTATTTTAACCATTTTTCGTCTGACAGTGCTATTTTTATGGGGACAGATGCCACCGAACGTTGGACCGTAACGGAATTTGAAGAATATGCTAAACCGCATTTTGACAAAGGACAAGCATGGGATTTTACTCCCGTCGACCGCTATGTTTATTTATCCGAAAACGGGAAAACCGCTTGGTTTGATGAGTCGCTGGATACGCCCAATTTGGGTCCGGCCCGGGGAAGCGGAGTGCTTCTCCTAAAAGATGACGGGTGGAAAATTGCTCATTACAACCTGTCAATCCCTATACCCAATGCTATTGCCGATACAGTGGTGAAACAAGTAGACAAGGCATTAGAATTAAATGCCACTGACTAAGTTGTTTATCTAAACTCTAATTTAATTTTTGATGTGTGATGAGTGATGTGTAAAAATTTTGACTTGGTACGCATCACGAATCACGTATAACGATTATTTATTAATATGAAGATAAGATTCTATAGAAAGCCATTTTTTATTCTGTTTCTGTTAGCTATAAGTGTTAACCTGCAGGCACAACAGACAAATGTTCAGTCACCCACCGAATTTTTGGGATATGAATTGGGATCAGAGTGGACGCCCCATCACAAAGTAATGGATTACTTTTGGTATGTGACCGAAAATTCCCCGACTGTTGAAGCACAGCAGTATGGTAAAACTTATGAAGGACGTGAACTAATGCTCGCGTTTGTATCAAGCCGGGCAAACTTGGATCGACTAGAGGAAATTCGAACTAACAATTTAAAACGAACGGGCCTGGTTGAAGGGGAACCTGCTGCGGACAGTACAGCCATTGTGTGGCTCAGCTACAACGTACACGGCAACGAAACCTCCAGCAGCGAGGCGGCGATGAAAACAATTTATGAGCTCGTAAATCCCGAAAATTCTGAGACTAAAACTTGGTTGCAGAATACAGTCGTTATTATGGATCCGATGCTCAATCCCGACGGCCGTGACCGGTACGTGCACTGGTTCAAAGAGACGGCGGGCAAAACCCCCAATGTACATATTGATGCCCGGGAGCATCACGAGCCCTGGCCCGGCGGACGCTCGAATCACTACTACTTTGATCTGAACCGTGACTGGGCCTGGCTCACGCAAAAAGAGACTCGGCAGCGGGTGGACGAGTATCAAAAGTGGATGCCGCATATTCACGTCGATTTTCACGAGCAGGGCTATGACGAGCCGTATTATTTTGCACCTGCCGCACGTCCTTTCCACAATGCTATAACCGATTGGCAGACCGAATTTCAGTACACCATAGGAAAGAATCATGCGCGGTATTTTAATCAAAACAACTGGCTCTACTTTACCCGTGAGGTTTTTGACCTTTTTTATCCCAGCTATGGTGATACCTATCCCATTTTCAACGGGGCGATCGGCATGACCTATGAGCAAGGCGGACACAGCCTGGCGGGATTGGGTATTCTAAAAGCAGAAGGAGATACCCTGACACTCTCTGATCGGTTGACTCATCATTTTACAACCGGACTTTCGACCGTAGAAATCAGCTCAAAAAATGCGGATCGATTGGTCAATGAATTTTCAAGCTATTATCAAACGGCGCGCAATAATCCGCAGGGAGAATACAAAACGTTTGTAATTAAAGGCGATAATAATCCCGATAAACTGCGGGCTTTATTCTCTCTGTTAGACAAGCACCAGGTAGAATACGGTAAGGCAACCCGATCGCGTAGCACAGATGGATATAATTATGATACCGGCGAATCTCAGCGCGTACAGATTTCCGAAGATGATTATTTGGTCAGTGCTCATCAGCCCAAGTCAGTAATGGCGAGGGTTCTATTTGAGCCGCGTCCCGAACTTGAGGATTCCCTGACTTACGATATCACGGCTTGGGAGCAACACTACGCCTTTGGACTGGAAGGGTATGCGTTAGGCGAACAGTTGGAGATAGCAGCTGCATCTGCGCCGGAACCCGAAGTCCGGGAGGATGCTGTGGAGAACGCTTATGCCTACCTGGCTCGCTGGCAAGATTTGTCAGATGTTAAACTTTTAGCCGATTTGCTGAAGCGGGATATCAACGTTCGTTTTGCCAGCAAATCGTTCAAAATTGATAACAGAGAGTACGATTCCGGAACACTGATTATAACCCGAAGCGATAATAAAAATCGAAGTGAATTTGATGATGTTATCAGGGAAATCGCAAAAAAACACCATCAGAAAGTAGATGCCGTAGAAACAGGATTTGTACAGGACGGTTCGGATTTCGGTTCAGCATCGGTGAATTATCTGAAAAGGCCGCAAGTGGCAATGCTTTCGGGCAGCGGAACATCATCTTACAGGGTAGGAGAAATATGGCATTATTTCGATCAACAGATAGGTTATCCGCTCACGTTGCTGGATACGAGTTATTTTAATGATATTGATCTCGGCAAGTACGACGTGTTAATTTTGCCCTCGAATGTTAACAGCAATAAACTGGATAAAAAGCACCTGAATGAAATTAAGGATTGGGTGACATCCGGTGGAAAACTAATTGCTGTAAGTGGGGCAAATGAGCTGCTGGCGGATCATAAGGATTTTAACCTCAAATCGAAGGACGGTAAGAATGATCAGGATACAACCACCGTCGAAACACAAGAGGGATACGGGGATCAATCTCGTAAATCTATATCTGGAAATAATGCCGGTTCGGTTTATAAAATATCGATGGACCCGACTCATCCACTGGCCTTCGGCTATGATGATTCCTACTTCTCTTTAAAATTAGGTGCCGATGCTTATTCCTTTCTCGATGACGGATGGAATGTGGGCGTTGCCAAAGAAGATGCTCACATGAGTGGGTTTGTGGGATATAAAGCCAAGGAGAAGCTTGAAAATACGCTTGCGTTTGGGGCTCAGAAAATGGGCGAAGGATCGGTAGTTTATATGGTGGATAACCCGCTGTTTCGCGCCTTTTGGTACAACGGGAAACTGCTGTTCGGTAATGCGGTGTTTTTAGTGGGGCAGTAACTTTTACTCGGAAAATAGCTGTTGACGATCAACCGACTTGCTCTTATCTTCCGGTGAACAGAAATACACCCAAGGTTGGGGGTGCTTGCAATAGCAGGCTGAGATCATACCCTGTGAACCTGAACCGGATAACACCGGCGTAGGGAAACCAAGGCAGTATTTATATTTACTGCCGGATTGATCAGCATTTCTTGCAAGTTCATCTCCCGCTCTTATAATCTAATAAGACGGAGGAACTTATGTTTTCCAAACTATTACGAACCACAGTTTTGCTGTGCACTTTTCTGGCGACAACCAGCACACTTTTTGCCCAAACGATAACGGGAACGATATCTGATGCCCAAACCGGCGAACCGCTGGCAGCGGCAAATGTCGTGCAGGTAGGAACGTCAAATGGCGTTTCCGCCGATGCCGATGGAAGCTTTTCACTTGATCTATTAAATGATGAAGCTTCAGAGATTTCGGTCTCCTATATCGGATACAAAGCCCAAACGTTAAATATATCCGAAGGAGATAGTCCGTTCGATATTTTGATGGTGCCCAAAACCATCATGAGTAACGAAGTTTTTGTGAAGGCACTTCGGGTGGATGAAGCCTCACCGATGGCGTTCGAAAATATCAGCCGTACGGAAATTGAGCAGCAAAATATGGGACAGGATATGCCCTATATGATCAGCAGTACGCCTTCAGTAACGACCACGTCGGACGCCGGTGCGGGAATCGGCTATACGGGCTTGCGCATCCGCGGCGTTGATCAGGGACGTATTAACGTGACGGTCAACGGAATTCCCATTAATGACGCGGAATCGCACGGCGTGTTCTGGGTTAATATGCCTGATCTGGCTTCATCCGTAGAAAATATCCAGGTGCAGAGAGGCGTAGGAACTTCGACTAACGGCGCGGCCGCTTTTGGGGCTACAATGAACATCCAGACTTCGCAGATGGAACCCGAAGCATACGGCAGTGTGAATACTTCGCTGGGATCGTTTAACACGCGAAAGGTCAATGTTATGTTGGGTTCAGGCCTCATGGACAACGGTTGGCAATTCGAAGGACGTCTCTCAAAAATTGATTCCGACGGCTATATTGATCGCTCTTTTTCGGATTTGAAATCGTTTTATTTGTCGGGAGCCAAACACAGCGAAAATAGTCTGTTGCGAGTTGATGTGTTTTCGGGACAGGAACAAACGTATCAAGCGTGGTATGGTGTTTCGGAAAGCAAGCTGGAAAGCGGCGATCGGACGCATAATCCCGCAGGTATGGAAAAACCGAATGAACCGTACGATAATCAGACCGATAACTACCAGCAGGATCATTATCAGCTGCATTATTCTTATCAATTAGCTGATAACTGGAATGCCAATGCTTCGCTGCATTATACTTACGGTCGCGGTTATTATGAGGAGTACAAAGCCGACCAGTCGCTCAATGAATACAATTTCGATCCTATCCAATTTAAAGATACTACCATTTCTGAAAGTGATCTGGTTCGTCAGCTTTGGCTGGATAATCATTTTTACGGAGCCGTTTTCTCAACGGAATATGCGCAATCTGATCAATGGTCGCTTACGCTGGGTGGCGGATACAATGTGTATGACGGTGATCACTTTGGAGAGGTTGTTTGGGCCGAGCTTGCCGGCAGTACGGAAGTTGAAAATCGGTACTACGATAACAATGCTTTTAAAAACGATTTTAATACTTATATCAAAGGGAAGTACAGTATCACCGAAAAATTAGATGTTTTTGCTGACGCACAAATTCGTCATATCAACTACGAATTTCTAGGCAAAGATCGTCAGTCCACACCCGGCGGCGGCCAGCAAGTTGTGGATGTGCAGCAAACCGATAAGCTCACCTTTTTTAATCCAAAGGGCGGTTTAACTTTTAACTTTGATGATGAGCAACGGGTATATGCTTCGTTCAGCGTGGGTAATAAAGAGCCGACACGGGACGAATATGTGAATTCAACGCCCGAAAATCGTCCCAAGCACGAAACACTCTACGATTGGGAAGTAGGCTACAAAGGAAATTTCGACCGCTTTTTTGCCGAAGCGAATTTCTATTATATGGATTACAAAGATCAGCTGATTTTGACCGGTGAAATTAATGATGTAGGCGCATATATTCGTCAAAATGTGCCGGACAGTTATCGGGCGGGAATTGAGTTGCAAGCCGGCGTACAACTGTTGCCGAGCCTGGAATGGACGGCCAACGCTACGTTTAGCAAAAGTAAGATCAACGAATACACTAATTATCTTGATAATTATGATGTCGGCACACAGGAAGAAACTACTTATGAGGATACCGACATTGCATTTTCGCCGGACATTATCGGAAACTCAAAGCTGCGTTTTCACCGCGATGGATTCTCTGCTGAATTAAACAGCAAGTATGTTTCCCAACAATATCTGGATAATACCCAGACCGAAAGCCGTTCGCTGGATGCTTATTTCGTCAATGATTTGCGAATTGGCTACGACTGGAGTCGATCACCGCTGTTCCAAAACGTTAAAGCTACCTTACAAGTGAATAATCTCTTTAATGAGATGTACGAATCCAACGGTTATACCTACGGATACATCGCGGGCGGGGAGCAGCAATTCTTTAATTATTATTATCCTCAAGCAGGACGCAATTTTTTACTGAAGCTATCGTTTAACTTTTGATAGATATGTAGATGATTAGATTGAAAGGCGGGCTGGAAGGTCCGTCTTTTTTTTATCTGTGGGTGGTTATGTCTTTATCTTAGCTTTCCTGTTTTGTACTTACGAAAAAGCTGAGCTCTTCTTTTTGTTCCTTCACGTGAAGGGCACCTCCTTTTTTATCAATAACCTGGATTAAAATTGCCCCGCAAATAATAAAGACTGCAGAAACTATTTCCAGCAAAGAGGGATCTTCACCGATGCTAAGCCAGGCAATAAGTAAGGCTGCGACGGGCACCATATTTCCATAAAGTATAACCTGAGTGGGTCCGAGCTTTTTAAGTGCTCGTACTTTTACCCATTGTCCAATGCCTACCCCGATAGCTCCGCCGGCTAAAATAGCGATCCAGGTCCACAGGCCGAGAGAAAGCCAAGTAACGTTAGCGAGGGCGGGAGAAGCGATAAGAATGTATAAAAAACCACCGATGGCCGTGCGCAGAGCAACGATCGGGACGGAGCCGTATTCCCGTGCCAAAGGTTTTATAAGATGCAGTTCGATAACGGTGAGAATCAAAGCAATAATCAATATGAAGTCCCCTAGCCAGTATTCTTTTTCCGGCTGCAATCCATCCCAAGCCAAGATGACAGTGCCAACTACTGCTAAGGCAACGCCTGCATATCCCGGCTTTCCCATTTGTTCGGTACGGAACAGGTAACCAAATCCTGTACTTACCGCAGGTCCCAACGCAAGCCAGAGAGAGGCACGAGCACCGTGAGTTAATCCCAACCCTTCTATACCCAACCAGGGAGCTAATGTAGCACCGATCACGGAAACAAGCAGTAAACGAGGCCAATGTTTCTTTTTTACATCCGGCAAGAAAGAAACCGATCCGTTGTTATTCCTGCATTCAGCTCGGTATTGCAAATACATCACTAAAAACATAGCCATGCCGCCCATGGCAAACCGGGAAACACTAAAAGCGATGGGAGACATTTCGGCCAGAGCAACTTCGGCCAAAATAAAATTTGCGCCCCAAAAGAAAACAAAAAGCAAAAGAAGCCCATGATGGGGCAAGGAGCCACCATGGGCTGGGTTTTTATTGATTTCTGAAGTTGAAATAATTTATAATTTAATGGTGAAAGGCACTTTTACATCATCCCAATGTAAAACAACAGTTGCCGATTCTTTGGTTACATCGGAAAAGTAAAAAAGCATTCGTTCCATATATTCAGCCTCCCTGGGCTTAACTTTAAAACGAAATAGATCTTGGCTTTTATCGTATTCAGTCCCCCACGAGAGTTTCGAGTTTATAATAAATGTCCACTCGTCTTTGCCGGGAATAGTATATAGAGAATATGTGCCGGCCTCTAATCTGTTACCTTCTATTATGACATCATCGGTAACCGCAAGAGCAGTAGATTCATTGGCACCGGTTCGCCACACTTCGCCATAAGGGACGATATTTCCAAAAATTTCCCGATTATTAACCGCCGGACGTCCGTAGGATATGGTAATATCAGTTGTTCCGATTGTTTGACTTACTGTGGCATTGGGGCTAACTCTCGGTTCTTCGTTGCTTCGTTCCTGGGCATTACCGGTAGAAGTGATACAGCAGAATGCCAGAATTAGGATGGAAGATTTGACAAGCAATGATTGTAATGGTTTCATAATACAAGAACTTTGTTAAATAGGCTTAGTGTCTGACTTTTTAACTAAAATGCAGTTCACATCGTTTAGGTTGGTTGCTCGAATAATCGATAAGCCGATGATAAGAAAGAGATTATGGTTCTTAAGTGATCTCTGTTTCTGTTGATTGCTACCTAATTTAAAATTGCGGTTATAATTATATTTTTATAAAGGGTTAGATTTTTTTAACATGTGAAAAATAAAGCAGGGTTAGGTCAGCAACAGTTAATAATATATAATGGGAGAAAATTCACAACCACGCTTTTCGGAAAATCTTGATGAATTCTTTAGCAGCGGGACAGTAATATTATTTACTTGTGCTGCAACAACAGATTTTCCCCTTTTATATGTCAGTAAAAATTCAAAGAAAATCCTTGGCTTTGATCCATCGTATTTAAAGGATAAAGAAGCCGGATGGTCGGATCAGGTGCATCCGGATGATAAGAAGCACGTTTTGGATCAATTTGGTCAAGTTATAAAGTCCGGTGGCAGCACTGTCCATGAATACCGGTTTAAAACCGAAAGTGGCGAATATATTTGGCTCCGTGATGAAATTAAGCTGATAGAAAATGCTGAAAATGGAGAGCCGTTGATTTATGGTTCTTCTATCGATATCACAGAACGCAAAAAAGCGGAAATTGCACTTAAGGAAAATAAGACCGAAGAACTAAAGAAAGAGATTGGTCGTCGTCAAATAGTTGAAGAGAAACTCCAGAAGCAATTTTCTTACGAAAAAGCGCTGTCAAAATGTTCTAACTTATTGTTAGAAAGTAATTCTGAGGAAGCCCTGCATGAAAGTTTAAAAGTGCTGCAGAAGGTATCAAATGCCGACCGCGTATTCCTATACAAAAATAAAGAGATCAACGGTGAATTATTTTTAAAGCCAGTGATAGAGGTTACCGCCCCAGATGTGTCGTCTGCGGTTGAAAATATGGACGAGGAGAAAATAAGTTATTCTAAAATTCCCTGGTGGTATGAAAAGTTATCGGACCTGGAATTTATTCAGGCACATGTTGATGAAGTTCCGGAACCGGATAAATCCCTTCTGGAAGCATATCAAGTAAAATCAACCCTAACAATTCCTATTACAACAAATGATGAATGGTCAGGTTATATAGGTTTTGCAGATACCAAGAAAAAACGTGTTTGGCATAAAGATGAAATTTCGCTGTTGAAAACTGTAGCCGGTATTATCGGCGCTTTTGAGAAACGGAAAGCTATCGAGAAATCAATGATTCAGCAGCGTAATTATACCCAGACAATTTTAGACAGTCTGCCCAGTATTTATCTTTTGATGGATGATAAGCTGCAATTTATCCAGTGGAATAGTAATGCCGAAAATTTCACAGAATACAGTGCTGAGGAGCTGAAGACCAAAAATGCTTTTGATTTAATAGTCCCGTCAGAACATGAAAAGTTACAAGAGGCTATACAACGCGTTCGCGACAATGAAGGGGAGGGAGCAGAACTTCATTTACTGACAAAGTCGGGAAAGGAGATACCCTATTTCTGGAGGGGTTATTTTATCGAACTTGAGGGGAAGCAACGCTTCTTGTGTGTTGGGGTGGATATCACCTTGCAAAAGAAAACCGAGCAGGACCTGCTAAATGAAAAGCGATTCAATGAAGCTCTCCTGGAAGGCCTTCCGGGTATTTTTTACATGTTTGATAAAGATGGAAATTATCATCGCTGGAATCAAAATCATCTAGATGAACTGGGATATACGGCTGAGGAAATGGAGGAGGTAACGCCGGCAATATTTTTCGAAGAAGAAGAATACAAACCGGTTGAGCAGGCGATCCAAGAGGTTTTCGAGGAAGGCGAATCGGAAATTGAAGCGAACCTGCTAACCAAGAACGGAAAAAAGATCCCTTATTATCTTACCGGAAAGTCCTTCGAGATGGATGGTAAAAGTTATTTATTAGGTGTTGGTCATAATATCTCAGAGCAGGTAAAAGATCGCGAGAAGCTCCGAAAAAGTGAAAATCTTTTTAGAAATCTCTTCTTAAAAGCTCCGGCAGCCATAGTGATGGTGGATGCGGAGAATAATGTGCTGGATCTTAATAAGAGCTTTGAAAAAATGTTCGGTTATTCCAAGGAGGAACTCCAAGGGAAGGATGTCGATGAGTTTATTGTGCCGGAAGAGGAGCGAGTGGATATCCCGCGCATGCCGCTAAAGAATTATCCGGCCGAAAAGTTTCACCGAGAAGCTAAACGCCTTACCAAAGACGGTGATTTAATAGATGTATTTATCGCTGCCATCCCCGTATATATGGATGATGAACCGCTGGCCGGTTTTGGGATGTACATTGATATTACGGAGGAGAAGAATTATGAAAAAGAGATCTCTTCTTCGCTTAAGGAGAAACAGGTGATGCTGCAGGAGATTCATCACCGGGTGAAAAATAATCTGGCAGCGGTATCAGGATTGCTTCAGCTTCAGATGTATGAGTCCGATGATCCGGAGGTGCAGGCAACGCTCGAAGAAAGCGAGCGCCGAATCCAAACAATGGGACTGATTCACGAAAAGCTTTATAACTCACGAAATCTGGATCACATCTCGTGCGACACTTATATCGGCGACCTGGTAGAGACCATTCGCAATACTATCGGTACTGACAAAGATGTTACGGTAGAAACCGACATAGCCGAGGTCGAGCTTAATATTAAGCAAGCGGTGCCTTTTGCTTTACTGGTAAATGAGGTGGTGACAAACTCCTTCAAACATGCGTTTAAAGATCAGGAAAAAGGTACGATTGCTATTAAACTGCAGAAAAAAGAAAATTGTATACACGTTCGATTGAGTGATGACGGCGTTGGGCTGCCGGACAAATTTCTGCATGATGATCTGGATACGCTAGGTATGAACCTGATTAGTAATTTTGCCCAGCAACTTGATGCCGAATGGGAATTGGCAACGGATAATGGCACCTACCTTGAAATGACATTTGAAGTCAGTGATACAGATCAATCCTCTTCAAATGGTATGGGCTGAGGATTTATTGGGATTGTTTTACCTCGTTTTTTAACAAATGGGAAAAATCTTTTCGGAATTTTTTGAGCTTGGGAGCAATCACCACGGTACAATAACCGGCATTCGGATTATTTTCATAGTAATTCTGGTGATAGTTTTCGGCTTCCGAATAGTTGGATAAAGGTTCGACTTCAGTTACAATCGGATCTTCCCACAGATCAGATTTGTCTGTTTTTTTGAGCGATTGTTCGGCAATCTTTTTCTGCTCCTCACTGTGATAAAAAATTACCGATCGGTATTGCGGACCCACATCTGCACCCTGTCGGTTTTTTGTTGTCGGGTCATGGGTGTGCCAGAACACCTCCAAAAGTTGTTCATACGATATGATCGAAGGGTCAAAGGTGAGGCGCGCAACTTCAGCATGACCCGTGTTGCCGCTTGATACTTGTTTATAAGTGGGATTGGAGATGGTTCCACCGGCATAACCGGCGACAGCAGATTCAACGCCCTTAACATCTTCAAAAACTGCTTCGACACACCAAAAGCATCCTGCACCAAATGTGGCTTCTTCCATTTTGTTCGAATCCATAGTTCTATTTGTGTTTTGTGTTTGCTGCGCTTGCGATCCTAAAGCAAAAGCCAAGATCATCAAAAATGCTATGTATAAACTTAATTTTTCCATAGGCTTCGCAGCTAATAATGATTTAAACACTACGGCAAAACACTAATTGTGGATTGACCGTTTACCTATTTTCGTGTCTCTTCGTAGGTAGCGATAAATTCGTCGGGCGTTTGGTGACTTACAATCTTTGCTATGGCTT
>CAZYOD010000027.1:0-9607 GCA_964648635.1 uncultured Balneolaceae bacterium
TTAAGCACCCGCTGTTTAATCACCCTATCTACTGGGCGCCGTTTATCGTTGTGGGGCGGTAAATCTAGTGTTAAGTAGTGAGTATTAAGTCAAAAGTTTTAAAACCGACTTAACACTTACATTTAACACTTAACACTTTCTACCTTCTACTCTTTCGTAATTTCAATAAACGCTTGGTTATCCACTTCGGGAGGATCTTCCGTATTCGCCAGAATCACAGCCGAGGCATACATCGTGCGGACAATCTTTGCCATTTTTTCAAAGCGGATTTTGTGGACTTCATCCGAGGGTCGGTGATAGTCTTCATGGACGCCCGTAAAGAAAAATACAAACGGAACCCCCTTGCGCCCGAAATGCCAGTGGTCGCTGCGGCGGTAGAACTGGTTGGGGTCGTTCAGATCATTATATCTTTTATTTAGTGCAACCTGCCCCGACTGTTGATTGGCAGCTTTAACTAAGCTGTCCAGCTGTGATGAAATAATCTCAGCTCCGATAATATAGGTGTATTCCTCTGTGTCCTTACTTTCGTGAAGGCTGTCGATGCGGCCGATCATATCGGTATTGATGTTGGCAATGGTTTTCTCCATCGGCAGGGCCGGATGATCGGAGTAATAGCGAGAGCCGAGCAGCCCCTTTTCTTCGGCCGATACATTTAAAAACAGGATGCTACGCTTTGGCTTGACGCCATTTTTGCCGGCGGCTGCAAACGCTTTGGCTATATTTAACAGGCCGATCGTACCGCTGCCGTCATCGTCCGCCCCGTTATAGATGCGGTCGCCGGTAGAATCGGGCTCTCCGATACCGACATGATCATAATGGGACGTCATCACAATTACTTCCTCTTTTAATTCAGGATCTGCTCCTTCATAAAAGGCCAGCACGTTTTTCGATTCAATGGTCGATGATGAGGAATACGGAATCTGTGTCAGGCTGTAGCCCAACTCTTCCGACTGAAAATCCGTGATATTATTGATCAGCTTTTCCCGGTATTCAGCTACCGATTCGGTTCCCAGCATTTTTGCTGCCAGCTCCGGGCTGATCACATTGTATCCTTTAGCAAAACCTCCCGAATCCGAACCTTCATCTCTGTAGGCCAGGCTCATGCGTCCGGAATCTCCAAACCCATGCATTGCCTCTTGGGCCGATTCGTTGAACTCTTCGCTATTCAAATCGGGAATAACAAGAATACCCTCTGCCCCGCGTCCGATTATGGCTTTGAAACGAACCCGTTCATCTAAATTTGGATTGATAAGGGTATCGCCCTGAACGACGTGAGGAATTTCTTCAAAGATCAGAACCCATTTTCCTTTCAGGTCGGTGTTCCCTAAATGCTTTACATTTCGGGCTGCATCATTGAGACCAAAGCCGGCAAATACGATTTCGCCCGAAAGCGTATCCGATCCGCTGAAAGCACGGATGTAGCCTGCGGTTGAATTGGCACTGGCCGTGGATTTGTCGAGCAATGTTTTTTCACTGTCGCCGTGCGCAAAGGTTCGGAAAACAACGCTGTCATTGGTGCTGACATTCAGCTTAAACTTCTGAAAATAGGATCCGTCATCACCGGCAGGCTGCAGTCCCATTTGGCTGTACTGCTTGGCCAGGTATTGAGCAGCCATTTCTTCACCGCGGGTTCCTGTTTCCCGTCCCTCCATAGAATCGGAGGCAAAAACGGTAAGATGCTCCTTTAAAAAATCGGTTGTCACTTCATCTTGATAATGCAACAGGGAATCCGTGTCGGTAATCGGTCGGGTGTCGGAAGACTCGGTTGAAGGTTGGGTTCCCGCGCAGCCTGCGATAATAAGCAAGCCGGCAAAGAGTAAGGGTAGTTGCAATCGCATAAATTCTTCTCCTTGTTTCTAAATTGATTCGGGGGTGCCGATAATTTCATCCACCGGTTTCAGATCAAGGTAAAAAGCAGTGGGATCGTCATCCTCTACATACAAATTGATTTGGCGCTCTTTCAGCATTTCCAAAATAGCTAAAAACGTCACCACTATTTTTGTAGCATTTTTCAGTTCCTTGCACATCGTGCGAAATGATGTTCGTCCACTCTGTTGAAGACGCCCCAATACATACTCGGTTTGCTCTTCGATGGTGTACTCAATCTTCTCAACGTGGTGAATAGCATCTTGTTTCTTTATATCCGCCAAGACTTTTTTAAAGGCGGCCATCAGATCAAACATCGTAACGTCCTGCAGGGCCTCTCCCGTTGCCTGCTTTTCGACCTCGTCAGCTTCGTGATTGCCCCGGAAGTACGACTTTTGGGCTTCTTCAGCAACATCTTCCATCTTGCCGGCCATCTCCTTGTAGCGCTTGTATTCCAGCAGGCGCTGCACCAGTTCATACCGCGGATCGTGCTCATCAAGCTCTTCATCGGATGTTTCCTGCGGCAGCATCATTTTCGCCTTAATGGACATCAGCATGCTGGCCATAAGGATAAATTCGCTGGCTACATCCAGATCCAGCTCTTCCATCAGGTTTATATACTCCAAAAACTGCTTGGTGATGTACGAGATGGGGATATTATAGATATTCAGCTCATCTCTTTTGATAAAGAAAAGAAGCAGATCAAGGGGGCCTTCAAAATTTTTTAGCTGTACACGATACATTTGTGGGTTCTTAACCGACCTTTACTGCAGATAATTATCCGTCAGTATGAAGAAAGGAAATATTTTAAGCTTTTACTACTAAAATTTATCTGTTGTTTATTACCGAAGTTTTTATAGTTTTTACGTCACTGTTGGCTTTTTATCAGGGAACAATATGAATTATGCAAATTTAGTAACAGCCTTGGAGGAAAACGATTCTCGAGAGGCTGGTAAAATTATTGAGGCGCTGCGGCCCCGGCTAATGGCTTTTCTTCAAGTCCATATGAATGCCAATCGCGCAGATGCCGAAGATTGTGCACAGGATTCGCTGCTATCCTCTATAGAGGTTATTAAAGACGGCGGAATAAATAACCCCGATCAGATCGTATCATACATTTTATCGACGTGCCGGAACAATTATCTGAAAATGATGAAAAAGCAGCGTGAGGAATCACTGGGAGAAATTCCCGATGAGTACCAACATGCACCGCGACAGTTGCAATCATTGCTGGATGAAGAGCAGGAGCGATTACTCGAGTGGTGTTTAAATCAACTTAAGGAAAAACATCAGCGATTTATGCAGTATTGGTTTGACCATCCTGATGCCCATACTAAAAAGGTAGCCAAGCATTTTAAAATCAGCGTTAACAACGCCTGGACCCGAAAACACCGGTTAGTGAAGAAGCTGAACAAGTGCTATCGGAAAAAAAGTAAATTATAATGTAAGGATTGGTGATCTCAAGGGTCTTACTTAGTAGACCCTTGAAGTATTCTGCGTTTTTAGCTTTTTAAGTAAGAATTCGCAAAGATTATTATGAACGAAATGTCAAGAGACTTAGAACTGGAAAAACAAATTGATGCCTATATTAAAGGCAAGCTTTCCGAAAAGGAAGCGCACCAACTTTGGGAAAAGCTCCTAAAGCGCCCCGACTATATCGAACTGTTGGAAACCGAGTTGGGCCTAAAATCAATTATGCAGGATCGGTCTACTGGAGATGCTTCCCAAAGCCCGGCCCGCGAAAACACGGTTATTTATTCACTGCATAAATCGTGGAAGTGGATGGCCGCAGCGGCTGCAGTAGCACTTTTAGTGGTTTCTGTTAATGTGTTTCAGGCTGATACCAACCGTTCTGTGACGGAATTGGCCGAGCAGAACTTTAATTTGGCAGAAAACCTTTCTTCGGCACAAATTCTCCGTGATCAAAAAAGTGAGGTCTCTACTTCCGATTCACTGTTGAATCGAGGTTTTGAGGCGGCTATATCGGGTGAAGTATCCCGGGCACTGCAAGTGTACGACGAAATTATTGAAGAGTACGGGGATAAGCCTGCGGCCGTTCAGGCATATTTAAACAAGGGTATTATTCAATACAACAGCGGAGATTTTGGGAAGTCCATCCAATCCTTTGAAGCGGTAATTCAAAATGTAAAGGATAAGAAAGTGGTCGAAGAGAAAGCGTACTGGTATATGGGCAATGCATATATCAATATTGAAAACCTTTCTGATGCCCGCGATGCAATCCACAACGCTTATGCCATGGACGGCATTTACCGCAAACCGGCCTTCCGACTGCTGCGTAAACTGGATTACCAGCTTGATAATATCGATTTAGATAATTTTGAGCAGCAGATGAAAGAGGGGTAATAGGCTTAGAACTTTGCAAATAATGAGTTAAATTTTGCTTGTTTGATAAAGCCGAATAACTCAATAATCACCTGTTTTGCAAAACCCTCTTTTAGACGCTTCCGATAGTGACAGAGATTTTGAACAAACCCTGCGCCCACAGCGTATCAACGAGTTTATCGGGCAGCAGAAAGTCATTCAAAACCTGTCGGTTTTTATAGAAGCGGCTCAAAAACGGAATGAAGCGCTCGACCATGTTATCCTTTCGGGCCCTCCGGGATTGGGGAAAACGACGTTGGCTCACATCATCGCCAACGAGATGGGCGTGCAAATCAAACCTACCACAGGTCCTGTACTCGAAAAACCGGGCGATCTGGCCGGTATGCTCACCAATCTGGAAGAGGGCGATGTGTTGTTTATTGATGAAATTCATCGCCTCAACCCGGTGATCGAAGAATATCTGTATTCGGCGATGGAAGATTATCAACTCGATATCGTGATTGATTCGGGTCCTAATGCCCGCAGCATTCAGATTGAGCTTAACCGTTTTACCCTGGTTGGAGCTACTACGCGGAAAGGATTGCTCACGGCCCCGCTGCGAGCTCGCTTCGGCATCGACATGCGGCTGGATTATTACGATGTGGAACTGCTTCAGCGTATTGCCCTGCGAACGGCCTCTATTTTAAATATGGGGATTACCGAAACGGGGGCTCATGAAATTGCACGTCGCAGTCGGGGTACGCCCCGTATTGTGAACAAGCTGCTGCGGCGCACCCGCGATTTTGCCCAAGTCGAAGATATGGATACCATCAATGACGAAATAGCAGATAAAGCGCTCAATGCGCTCGATGTGGATCAGAACGGGCTCGACGAGATGGACATTCGTATTCTTAAGGCTATTATCGAGAATTATGACGGCGGTCCCGTAGGATTAGGGACGCTTGGTGTCGCCGTAGGAGAAGATAAAGGCACTATCGAAGAGGTATATGAGCCCTATTTAATTAAAGAAGGCTTTCTGCAGCGCACGCCCAAGGGACGTGTCACCACCCGCAAAGCGTTTGAATATTTGGGTATCAATCCTGATAAAAAAGAAACCGATTTGTTCGATTAAGAGAGTGGCCGCAGGTAGGAGTTTCCCCCGCCTAATAATTAAAAATAAATAGCCGATTTAGGGAATCAAAAAGCATTCATTGGTAGTTAAAGCTATTATTAACTTTAACTAACCCTATCAAGATGAATGTAATAGAATACAATTCTTCAAAAAAGTTACGATACCTGCTGCTGAATGGATTAATATTTATTTTAGTCATCACCATGATTCAAGCCTGTGGTGATGACGATGATGACAATGGCACCCCCACCGATGGTGATGGTGTAGGTAATGTTGTTGAAGTTGCCCAGTCAAATGATGATTTCAGCCAGCTGGTAGACGCTCTTGGAGAAGCAGGACTCGTGTCTACACTCGAAGGTGACGGGCCTTTTACCGTTTTTGCTCCAACCAACGATGCCTTCAACAGTCTTCCCGAAGGTTTTGTGGATAGCTTATCAAACGACCAGCTAGCTGAGGTTCTGAGCTACCACGTAGTCGACTCTGAGATAGCTTCTGGCGATCTTCAATCAGAACAATCGGTAGAAGCTCTTGCAGGCGGACAGCTGTTTATTACCACAAATGGAGACGTCGCTGTCAATGACACTGCAATTGTAACCAGTGCTGATATTGAAGCCTCCAACGGAGTTATACATGCCATTGATCAGGTAGTGCTACCTGATGCTTACCAAAGCGTTGTAGGTATAGTTGTCAAACGTTACGAACTGCAGTCCCTTGAAGATGCCGCAGTCCAAGCCAATTTGGCTGATACGCTGCAAGAGGATACCGAAAATGGATATACTGTTTTCGCACCTTCAAATTCTGCCTTTGAAGGAGTTGACCTATCCGGGCTATCCCAGGAGGAGCTCCAGAATATTTTAGCTTATCACGTGCTTCCGTCGTCTGTTCCTTCCAGTGCACTGGACGATTCTCAGAGAGTGGAAACTGCTAATGGGGATTCACTTACGATTGAAGTGGCTGATGAAACAGTTACTTTAACTGATAATGCTGGAGAATCTTACGAAGTAACAACTGCTGATCTTGAAGGCACCAACGGCGTAGTTCATATTATCAACGGCGTGTTAATGCCCAACGAACAGTAACAGCAGATTTAACGCCTTCCAATAAGCTTGCCTTATAAGCCGCACTCCCCTCAGGGTGCGGCTTTTTTATTTAAACTACTTTCGTCTGCAACATTACATAGTTTTTTGTAGCTTCAAGGCTTTCAAATATCAATTTTACTCGAATTTTTGCATCTCAAAATGAAGAATCTTTTTACCTCTGAATCTGTCTCCGAGGGACATCCTGATAAAGTTGCTGACCAAATTTCTGATTCCATTCTCGACGCTATGCTTGAACAGGATCCCGACTCGAGGGTGGCCGTTGAAACACTGGTAACTACCGGATTGGCTGTCATTTCGGGCGAAGTAACCACCGACGCTTATGTGGATGTTCAGGAAATCACCCGAGAGGTTATTCGCAACATTGGTTATACAAAAAATTCGTATCGTTTCGATTCGGAGTCGTGCGGAGTTTTGACGACTATTCATCAGCAAAGCCCCGATATTGCACTGGGTGTTGATGAGGGTGAAAATAAAAAGATGGGTGCCGGTGATCAGGGTATGATGTTTGGCTACGCTACTACCGAAACTGACACTTATATGCCGATGAGTCTTCAGTACTCACACGATCTGCTTCGGCAGCTGGCTCACATCCGAAAAGAAACAACCTTACTTCCGTACCTGGCGCCCGACAGTAAGAGCCAGGTGACCGTTGAATATGATGATGAAGGTCAACCCAAGCGTATTGATACCATTGTTATTTCCACTCAGCATGATGAGGGCATTGATCAGCAGCAAATTAAAGAGGATCTGAAAAAGCAGCTGATTCCTGAAGTAATTCCCGAAAAGCTGATGGATGCAGAGACCATTTTTCATGTTAATCCTACCGGAAAGTTTGTAATCGGCGGTCCGCACGGAGATACCGGGCTAACGGGACGTAAGATTATTGTTGATACCTATGGCGGACGCGGTGGACACGGCGGCGGGGCATTTTCGGGTAAAGACCCATCCAAGGTGGACCGAAGTGCTGCTTATGCTACCCGGCATATTGCCAAAAATGTTGTAGCGGCCGGTTTGGCTGATGAATGCCTGGTACAGTTGGCGTATGCGATTGGAATTGCCGAGCCGGTTTCCGTTAATGTTAATACCTACGGCACCGGAAAAGTGAGCGATATGGAATTAGCCAAGGCAATCCGGCAGACATTTGATTTAACTCCGGCGGGAATTATTAGCCGCTTTAACTTAAAGCGACCTATTTACGCTAAGACGGCTGCATATGGACACTTTGGTCGCTCAGAATTCCCTTGGGAAAAGCTGGACTATACCGATAAAATAGAGAATGCCCTGTAAAATCGGGTACCTATTATTTGCCGTCCAATAAATCTTGCAGGGCATCTTTGGCTTTATCCATGAGGCCCTGCTTGACGGCTTCTTGCAACGCTCTTTGCAGGATGGGCTCCAGAATCTGTTGCATTGCCTGTTCCATGGTGTTGTTGCCCTGACGGCCGATCCCCTCAATCTCAATTTTAGAGAACTCCCCCTCTACCGTTTTTTCTTCTCCGATGTCAGCCGTAAGCGTCACCCTTCCATCGGCGACAAGGAGATAATCGATTATCATATTTGTTTCTGATGAGGGTTGTTCACTCAGCTTTTCGTTTAGTGCGTTTAGATTATTGCCGCTCTTTCTTTGCTCAAAGTAAAGTTCCGGTTTTTGGATGCGGATTTCTTTTACGAGTACGGTATCTGAAAGGAGGCTGAACAAATCAATCGTCATACTGATTTGCTGCAGCTTGACAGCCGGCTTGTCGCTAAATCCCTCTGGATTGTGTATTGTTATTCCGTCGATGGTTCCAGACCCATCCAAAATAGAAAGGGAAACATCATTCACATCTACCGAAGTATCAAGCATTTCGGATGTGGTGCTTTCTATATTTGATTTCACGATGCCGTCGAGGCTGAAAGAAAGGACGAGAGCCCCCAGCGCGGCAATTATAATAAGAGCAAATAGAACTTGAAAAACAGGTTTCATAAAAAGGGTTTGTAAATTGATCTGTATCGCTACCGGTTATTAATATAATATAACAGGCTTCAGTCAAAGATTAGAAATAAAAAAAGGCATGGAAAATTAAATCTCCATGCCTTTAATAGAAGTTGGTTTAGCTTAGTTGCCTGATCCGCCGTCAATGGTTTGACCAAAGAAAATGGCGTTCATAAAAAGCTTATTAGTACCAAACCAAAAGGCGCGGAAATTGGGATTATCTGTCATAGATATGACCCGGCCGCTGCCAAAATCACTTACGACAATTGCTGCCGTTCCTTTTAGCTTGTCCAGATTTTCATCTGAAATATATCCGCTTGCCAGTGGATTGTCAGTATAGTGCAAGGGCGTGGCATACGGGTTCTCCGCCTTTTTAAGGAAGAGTGTACTGTTGCGGAATACGGTCAGATCGTCATCATTGTAGCCGTAGCCGAGCGGATGGGTGAGATCGAGCTTGGTATTAAAGATCGCTCCCCCGATATACTGGGCACCGCGGGTTTTGCTCATATCTGCATAAGGCTTAGGTGTAACTTCTTCCTCTTTTTCCTCATCAGAATCGTCGTGTCCGGCATATTTAACATTTGCCAGTCCATTTTTCTCGGCCCACTGGGTGGCGTATTTGGTAGTGATTAACGTACCGCCATTTCGCGTCCAACGTTTTATCTTTTTGATGTCCTGCTGTGAAAGATCATTATAACTTCCATTGACCATAACAATCACATTATATCTGTTGAGGTCTGCATAACCCAGTCGGTCCATCGGGAAAAGAGTCGGTTTCATATGGTACCGCTGATCCAGCAGGTGCCAAGCTTCCCCAACCTCATACGAGCTGGCTCCTTTGCCGGACAGGATAGCGATCTTCGGTTTTTCCAGATCTTCGAAAGAACCGCTGCCCAAATCGATACCGTTGGGAGTAAGACCGGTGCCTACGGAATAAATTTTAAGTCCGTCTTCTCCGGCACCTTGTTCTATTATATCGTGGATTCTTTCTTGATCGACTTTTTGCGGTCCAAGCGGCACAAGGATGGTTCCGTAATCAAAGTCTTTGGTACCGTTCGATGTAATACCCGTAAACGGTTTGGAAGCTACGCGGGCGCGAACGCCGGCATCCAGCAGTCGATTTAAGGTGCGCGGAGCGTAATACTCATCCCATTCAAAAACGTAGGCATAATCACTTTTGCCGCCAATGATTTCACCATCGGGGAAATCAGG
>CAZYOD010000027.1:9707-14421 GCA_964648635.1 uncultured Balneolaceae bacterium
GTCATAAACTGGTTTTTGATCGTAAAGGGAAATTTCAGCACGCCGTTTTCGCTTTCCTGGGCGTGTCCCCGCGAGCTGGCCTGCTCAAACAGAATTCCAATGCCTCCGTTAACATCGGGATAAGTGGAGCCTTTACCGTAATAAAAATCGTCAAAGCTTTCTTGCGAATAGTACAACCGTTGGTTGTTATCCAGCTTATCGGCGTGATAGCCGGCAATAGCTTTGGTCAAATTCTGGTTTTTTTCCGGTGTGATGGGATGGGTGCGCGATTGAATACCCGGCTGAAAAAAGAAAGTGGAGTTAGTACCCATTTCGTGGTGGTCGGTTAAAATATTGGGCTTCCACTTGTGGAAATTATCAATACGTCCCTGACTTGCAGGATGTTGTACAAGCATCCAGTCACGATTCAGATCAAACCAGTAATGGTTGGTACGTCCGCTCGGCCACCGCTGGTTTAGTTCCATGCTGTTAGGATCGGTAACGAGGTTTTCGCTTTTATGGGTATTAGCCCAGCTGGCAAAACGATTTAATCCATCGGGATTTAAGCTGGGATCCAGCAATACTACGCTATTTTCCAGCCGCTGTTCGATCTCATCTCCCTGGGCGGCTGCCAAATAATAGGCTGTAAGCAGTGAGGCGTTGGCACCACTGGATTCATCCCCATGGATGCTGTAGCCCATATACAAAACCACGGGCATATTTTGGGTGTCGAGTTGATCAGAGCGTTCGGGGTTACTGAGCGCTACATGATCTTTCCGGATTTGATCAATATTGCTATGGTTATCCGGGGAAGTGATCGTCAAATAAAGCAGGGGCCGATCTTCGTAGGTTTCGCCGAACTTGTGAAGGGTTACCCTGTCCGAAGCATTTGCCAAAGCGCGCATATATTGCACCAGCTGGTCGTGGCGGACATGCCATTTTCCCGGCGCGGATCCCAGAACATCCTCAGGAGTGGGAATTGAGGAGTCATAGGTAACGTCTTGTGGTAGATAATAATCCATCGAGGCTTCTGACTCAGCAGGATTTTGTGCAAACAGGCTTCCTGAAAACAGGAGCGTGAATAAGCTCAACGTAAAAATTGATAATCTCATAAATGGGTGTGGTTTTTCTTTGAGCGACATAATTAAGGTGGTTAAGTGTAAAGGTTATAAATGAAAAATGTTTTAAAAAATGAGGCAGGATGTTGGTAAATCAGAAATAGGAAGGAAAAAAGAAAGGCATCGACTGTTACAACGATGCCTTTCTTTTAAAATTTATGATTGAAAACTAAGTCGAGTATCTGAAAATAGCGGCAATAGAAGAGTTGTTAGGCATATCTTCTTTATCCAAGGCGTACACATTTCCACTTTGGGTAAGTGTTTTAATCGCCGCCATATTAATTAGATCGTGCTCTCCATTACGTTGTTCAGAGCTGTGATGCACGGTGTCGCGCTCTTCATCAAATCGTCCCCAGCTGTGTTCTCCTATCGGGACAAACAGTGATTCGACGCGACCGTAATAGGCAGCTTCAATAATCTTCGAAAGGTTATCCGACTGCTTTTCTGACCCGGCAAGGTCTCCAAATCGCTCTATATCATTGTACATACCTTGTAAAAAGTGCGATTGGATGATCTCCCAGCCCTTATCTTTAAGCTCTTCATCCTTCAAATCATCAGGATTTTGGGTAATAGCGTCGTCCATTACACGGTTGTAATGGTTTATCTTCCGGTATTCTGCCACCGCTTTTTCCATTCCTGCCAATATAAGCGGATCATTACGCTGCCGCATCTTTGAAGTTACTTCATTTTCGATATGTTTTAAATAGTTGATTGCCTCGCGTTGATCGGTACTGCCTTCGCCCCCATGCCCGTGAAAGATATCTCCTTTACCGTGCTCACCCCCGGTGGCTTGCCCGGCGTGATGCTGCAGTGAAGGCTCCTGCACGTTGAACTTCAAATATTCCTTCATATTGGTGGGCGCCTCTTCCAGCGTAAGGCGGATTACCTTGGTACGGGTGGATCTTAACAGGCGTACTTCTTTTTGGCTCAGAGTGAGTATGCTGAAGGTCCCTTCCAGCGTGATCATCGGTACCAGCGGCGTGATCAAGTAATGATCATCAACCATTACCCGCTCATTAAACGAATGGGGAATGCGGTAATATTCAAACTCATCCTCACTCATAAAAAGGGCTAATCCCTGATCGTTATGTTGCCAAAAAAGTGGTGTATCCAACAATTTACGGGGTTCCTCAAGCAAAGCTTCAATTTCCCGATCCTTCAGGCCTTGTTTTTTCAACATTTCAGACGCTTCACCCAGCAGGTTTTTTAACCGGATGGGATCTTGTTGCACACTCTCTCCCGTCTTGTGGGTTCGTAAATAAATTGAGATGCAAATGTCATGTTCTTTTTCGGCAAGATTCAGGATGTTTTCACGAGTAATCATAAATACCTCCAACAAATAATTTAAATTAACTCTCGTGCTGATCTGACAAAACGAACGCTCTCGTTTTATCATCACATGAAGTAGTATAACGAATAAAGCTGTACAAATTATAATTCTGTAGATTTTAATCGTAATACAACAAAATGTTCCAACCCGGTTTTTAAATTTCTTGTCAATTTTATTATCGTTGTTCCAGCGTTGGTAATTAATAAAGGAATAAAAAATAAACGACATGCCTGAACAACAGATGGTTACAGAAAAAACTCATACCGAAAAGAGTACTTGGGACGGCATTAAGCAAAGCTTGGGGCCCGGTTTGTTGATGGCTGCCGCTGCAATCGGAGTATCACACCTGGTACAATCTACCCGTGCCGGTGCCACATACGGCTGGGCGCTGGTCTGGGCTGTTGTGCTGGCAAATTTTTTCAAATATCCTTTTTTGGAATACGGTCCGCGCTACGCCATCGCTACCGGTGAAAGCATGATTAACGGTTACCGCCGACTCGGGAAATGGGCCATCGGCATTTTTGTAATTTTTACTATCGGTACTATGTTCGCCGTTCAGGCAGCTGTTACCATTGTAAGTGCAAGTCTGGCTGCGGAGCTGACAGGCATTGCTCTTTCGCCGCTCGTATGGAGCGGCATTTTGCTGGCCATCTGCATCATTCTTTTGATGTCGGGACAATATTCTGCTCTCGATGGGGCCATTAAAATAATAATGGTTGTGTTGGCAATATCCACGGTTATTGCTGTTGTAGCCGCTCTTTTTGGCAGCAACGCCCAGCCCGATCTTAACTACTACCCCAACATTTGGAATGTAGCGGGTGTATCCTTTTTGATCGCCCTAATGGGCTGGATGCCTATTCCTATCGACGCGGCAGCATGGCATTCACTGTGGACGCTGGAGCGCGTAAAACAAACCCGGTATAGGCCTAAACTTAAAGAGTCGCTCTGGGATTTTAATATCGGATATATCGGGGCCGCCCTGCTTTCATTGGGATTCTTGGCTCTCGGTGCCCTGGTGATGTTTGGCAGCGGCGAAGAATATGCCAGCAGCGGTGCGGTTTTTGCCGGACAACTTATCGGACTTTATACCGAAAGCCTTGGCGATTGGGCTTATGCCGTTATTGTTATCTGCGCGTTCACTACCATGTTCAGTACCACACTCACCGTTACCGATGCCTATCCGCGCGTGAGCCGCCAAATTTTTGAAGTACTGTTGCCGGACAGATTCGAGAAACAAAATGATATAAAGGTTTACCGCATTCTCTTGGTTTTGATTTCACTGCTGTCGCTTGGTGTCCTTTATTTTCTCGGGGATTCTTTTACCCTGATGATCGATCTTGCCACAACGCTTTCGTTCTTAACAGCACCGGTGCTGGCCTATATCAATTATCGATTGGTTACGGCCGACCATATGCCCGACGATTGTCAACCAAAACCGTGGCTTAAATGGCTTAGTTTGAGCGGCATCGTCTTTCTTACCGGCTTTGCCCTGCTATATTTATATTGGATTATTTGGATAGGCTAATGCCTGAAAGCCTGAAATTAGTTCGTTAATCTATTTTGGGCTGTCTATATATATCGGCAATACCTCAGTTTTAGGCTGAGCTAAAACTGCTGTTTTTGTTGAACGTCATATTTTTCCATAACAGCATCTACAACATTTTCAGGAGTAATCTCTTTTCCGTCGGTAAGCTCTTGCAACTCCTGTTCTACAACCTCTCCTGCTTGTTCTAGGGCTTCATGAATTTGCCGTCGGTCGCCGCTGTGCATTTTATCGTAAAATTCCTGAGTTAATTCAGGATTTTCCTCTATCAGCCGGGAAACAAAATCTTGTTGAAATTTCTGAAATGCATGCTGCTGTTCTTCCGTTTCCAAATGCTTGTTGACCTCTGCCTGAATGTCGGGTACAAAATCCAGCAAGTTATCCTGGGATTCCATGGCGGTTTGATACAGCGTTTCGCCGGAATACTGGTCCAAAGTATTTATTACACCGGCACAGTTTGTCATAAAAATCATCGCACCCAGGCCCAGAATAAATGAAAGCAGGCGGATATTTAATGGGTTCATTCGTTTCATATCAATCAAGTTTTTAGGCTTTGGTAATTTTAAGCTTCTTTCTTCAATACCGAGTTAATTCGATCCCGGATATTTTCCAGGTGGATTTTTGTAATTTGATCCTCCGTTTTAGGAAGAGCTGTATCAATATCTTTTTGCAGCGATCGCAGTAGGTATCGGGCAATCGAAGGAATGTCTGTTTTGGATACATCCGTAGAAGAGGGAGCAATTT
>CAZYOD010000028.1:0-14201 GCA_964648635.1 uncultured Balneolaceae bacterium
TTTTGCATTATAATTTGATTAACAAATTCATCATTATAATTCTTATACTTACCCCATATTTAACAGCCGCTTAAAAGCGGTCATTTGTATGTAAAAAATCCAAAACCAACTGCTAAAGAACAGATAATTTTTATCAAAATGAGTAAACATTCACACCCGCGAAGTAGTATTGGTCTCGATTATTTAGGGCTAGAGAAAAATGATAACACTATTTGGAACCTGACGCCTCCTGAACTCTACGAAGAAGCCATCAATAACGGGGAAGCAATACTAACAAAAGATTATGCCATTCGCGTTTTAACCGGCAAATATACCGGTCGATCTCCCAAAGATAAGTTTATTGTTGACCAGCCTTCTATTCATGATGATATTGACTGGGGCGAAATCAATCAGCCCACAGACGAGGATGTGTTTGAAAATCTGTTTGATCAGGTTACTGATTATCTACAGGATAAAAAACTTTATGTTAAAGACTGTTACGCAGGTGCTGACGAAAAGTATCAACTGAATGTTCGTGTGGTAAGTGAGGCGGCTTATCATGGATTGTTTGCTCATAACATGTTTATCCGTCCCAATAAGGAGCAGCTCAAAAATCACGAGCCGGATTTTACTGTCCTTGCAGCGCCTAATTTTAAAGCTGATCCCGAAAAAGACGGTACCCGAAGCGAAGCATTTATTCTGGTAAACTTTGATAAAAAGATTATCCTGATCGGCGGTACGCTATATTCCGGCGAAGTCAAGAAAGGTATTTTTTCTGTGATGAATTACCTGCTGCCCCAGCAGGATGTAATGGCCATGCACTGCTCTGCGAATATGAGTCAAGATGGCGATACAGCCGTATTTTTCGGACTATCAGGTACGGGTAAAACCACGCTTTCATCTGATCAAAGTCGCGTCCTTATCGGCGACGACGAGCATGGCTGGAGTGAAGATGGGGTATTCAATATTGAAGGCGGTTGTTATGCTAAAACCATCAACCTCTCAAAAGAAGGCGAGCCACTCATCTATGCTACTACTAAAATGCCGGGCACCATTCTGGAGAATGTCGTTCTTCATGAAGATGATCGGTCACCTGATTTTGACGATACCAGCTATACACAGAATACACGTTGTTCATATCCCATCCACTATATTCCCAATGCTGCAGATGAGAGCATTGGCAACCATCCCAGCAACGTTATTTTTCTAACCTGTGACGCTTTTGGTGTGCTCCCTCCCATTTCAAAGCTAACACCTGAGCAGGCGATGTATCACTTTATCAGTGGATATACTGCAAAAGTAGCGGGAACCGAACGCGGTGTAACCGAACCGCAAGCAACGTTTTCGGCTTGTTTTGGAGCACCTTTTATGCCCCTGCATCCTACAGTTTACGCAGAACTTTTAGCCGATAAAATCAGGAAGCACAACTCTACCGTTTGGTTACTCAATACCGGATGGACAGGTGGTCCGTACGGCGTGGGGCATCGCATGAAACTTGGTCACACCCGACAGATGCTTAGCGAAGCTTTGGAAGGGAACCTTGATGATGCTACGTTCGAAATTGATCCGGTATTCGGCTTGGCTGTTCCTACCGACGTCAATGAAATCCCATGTGAAATTCTTTTGCCGCGAAATACGTGGGATGATAAAGATGACTATGATCAAAAAGCTGATAAGCTGGCTTCTATGTTTGCCGAAAATTTTGAGCAATTTGAAGAAGAGGCAAGCAAAGAGCTAATTAAAGCCGGACCGAAAGTGTAAGAATTTTGAACCGCAGAGCAAGGAATTTTGAATATTCAAATTCATAATTCCTTGCTCATTATTCTGCGGTTCTATTCTTCCATTATAGCATTCAGCTTATCCAGATTATCCTGAACGCGAAGCGATTCGATCACTTCCTCAAGATCTCCCTTCATAATATCTTCGAGGTTATAAAGCGTTAGGTTTATGCGGTGATCTGTCAACCTGCTTTGGGGAAAATTATATGTGCGAATCTTAGCACTTCTATCTCCTGTTGATATCTGACTCTTTCGTTCTTCTTCCCTTTCCTTTCGCAGTTTTTCCTCTTCCTTTTCATAGAGTTTCGAGCGCAGCATTTTCATCGCTTTCTCTTTGTTTTGATGCTGAGAACGCTCCTGCTGACATTCTACAACAACCCCGGAAGGCTCGTGTGTCAGGCGTACCGCTGAGTCCGTTTTGTTAACGTGCTGACCTCCCGCCCCGCTGGCACGAAAAGTGTCCACGCGGATATCCGCAGTATTTACATCAATATCTACCTCTTCGGCCTCGGGCAGTACCGCCACTGTCGCAGCTGATGTATGGACGCGTCCCTGCGTTTCGGTCTCCGGTACACGCTGTACTCGGTGAACCCCACTCTCATATTTCATTTTGGCGTAGACATCATCTCCTTCAAGTCCAAATGTAAGTTCTTTGTATCCTCCTTTTGTGGATTCGCTAAGACTCAACAAATTTAATTTCCATCCTTTGTTATCTGAATAGCGGCGATACATATCAAAAAGATCGCCTACAAAAATCGCTGCCTCATCTCCGCCGGTACCCGCACGAAGCTCAACTATAACATTCTTAGAATCATCAGGATCTTTGGGAATAAGCTTTAACTTGACATCCTCTTCAAGTTGTTCAAGTTTCGGCTCTAACTCATCAATTTCGAGGCTCGCCATTTCGGTGATCTCCTCGTCATCTCCTTCCTCGATGAGCTCCTTGTTCCCCTTAATCTGCTTCTTGGTTTCTTTCCATTCTTCGTAAAGCTCTACCAGCTCCTTCAAGTCACTGTGTTCTTTAGTCAATTCGGTATAGCGATCGGGATCATCATAAACAGCCGGATCGCTCATCGCCGTCGTCACTTCTTCAAACCGCTCTTTAACTTGTTCAAGCTTCGCTTCTATATCCATCGTAAATGATTCTTAAAATGGGATTAACAGGAATTTTAACACGGCGTAAAATACGATTCTTTCTGTAAAATTAAGAATGGATAATTTAGGATCAGAAAACAAAAAATAGGTATCAAGTCTTAATTCCCAATCGAATAATTCTTATGTTCTCCCTTTAAAAAAAGATTTATAAAACATCTCATATGTCATTCTGAACTTGTTGCAGAATCTAACAAGAATAAAGCCATTTAAGGAGATTAAGTCTAACAACCGGCGGGTGGGATGACGTATGATTTTTTAAGCTTATAATTTAACTTCAAGTAATCAATTAATGGATAAGAATCCCTTATTAGCGAAGTTTAGGCTCGGATTTCTGGGCGCGGGACAGCTGGCCCGGATGTCGGGATTACAGGCATTTCGATATGGTATTCAGGTAGGCGTTTTTTCTGATCGTCCCGAAAATGAACCTGTCCAATTTATGACGCCGTATTCACAGACCGGTTCTTTTGCTTCGGCGGATGATCTGACTGCCTTTGCCCAAACTTGTGATGTACTAACGCTCGAAAATGAGTTTATAAGCTCCGATATCCTAAAAAAAGCCCAGCAGCAAAGCGGCACTTCAATTTTTCCTGCTCCGGATTCATTTGCTCTCATCGAAAACAAACTAATCGAAAAACAGACGTTTGAAAATGCAGGCATTCCGGTGACTCCCTATGCTCTCGTTAAAAATGAAGCTGACCTAAAAGCTTTTGGAAAGAAACACGGGTGGCCGTACTTGTTGAAGTCATCCAAGGGCGGCTATGATGGATATGGCAATGAAACAGTCGCTAGTTTTGATGAAGCAAAAACAGCTTTTGACAATCTTGGTGGTAGTAAAGGACACGACATTATAGCTGAAGCTTTTGTAGATTTTACCCATGAGTTGGCCGTCCAAGTTGCCAGAAATGAAACAGGTCACGTGGTGTATCCCTGCTGCGAAACGGTACAGGAAAATCATATCTGTGTGGCTGTAAAATCTCCGGCTCCTGTTGATTCCTCTATACAAAAAGAAGCCCAGAAACTTGCCCTGAAAGCCACCGAAGCCATCGATGGGAAAGGAATTTTTGCCTATGAATTCTTTTTGACTCCCGACGGAGACCTCCTGCTAAACGAATCAGCCCCGCGTCCCCATAATTCGGGACACTATACTATCGAAGGCTGCATTACATCACAGTTCGAAAATCATGTGCGGGCAGTATTGGGACTCCCCCTGGGATCAGCCGAGCTTCGAAAGCCGGCCATAGCGATGATTAATCTGCTAGGCACTGATGAGCGAGATGCGCAGGTAGAATCCGCGCTGGATGCACTGGCTCAATCCGACGGACATCTACACGTTTATGGTAAGCTGGACAGCAGAGTGGGTCGCAAAATGTCACACTATACATTACTTGGTGATAATATGGATGAGACCTATGCAAAAGCTCAAGAGTTAACGGACGGAATTAGAATTTAGATTATGGAGGTTAGAGGTTGGGGGTAAAAGTATAGCTCAACCTTTAATTTTTAACATTCAACCTGATTCGGTATTCTTTGCTTGAAACAAAGTTTAAAAAAAAGACTAATAGAATGAGTGATAAAGATCCCCTCGTTGGCGTAATTATGGGCAGCGACAGCGACTGGCCTACTATGAAAGCTGCATGCGATATTTTAGATGAGTTTGATGTCCCCTATGAAAAGAAAGTCGTATCGGCGCACCGCACGCCCGACGATATGGCCGACTATGGCAAAACAGCGAGAGAGCGGGGAATCAGTGTTATTATAGCCGGTGCAGGCGGGGCTGCACACCTTCCGGGGATGACGGCCGCTCACACTACTTTGCCCGTAATTGGGGTACCTGTTAAAACGAGCACCCTCAGCGGACTCGATAGCCTTTACTCGATTGTACAGATGCCAACGGGAGTTCCGGTCGCTACGGTTGCTATCGGCAAGGCGGGAAATGCGGCTTTGCTGGCAATCCGAATGCTAAGCACGAACGATGATGAGCTCACACAAAAACTCGAGCAGTATCACAACCAAATGGCAACGGAATCCCGCAAAAAAACAGATAACCTAACTTGATAAGATCACCCAATACTTTTTAGCTGAATATAGATGAATTAGCTATTTTGTTAGTAAATCAAGAGAGACTCTGAAGCCGGGTATTAATTTGGCGGACAGATCAACAAAATTAATAAGCCTGTGGAAATCGTACTGTTTTCGATTGGTGTATTTGTCATTATAGCAACGGCAGCACCATTTATTCCCAGTGATGAATGGTGGATTCGTGGTTTCGATTTTCCAAGACTCCAAATTATCTGTCTGGCTATCTTTCCACTTCTCGGGATCCCTGTTATCATCAACTCATTTAGCTTATTTCCCGTAATATTGTGGGGATTAGTAGTGGTCAGTGTTTTGTACCAATTCTATATGATTTTTCCATATACCCCGATAGCCCAAAAAAAAGTACAAAGCAGTCAAAAACGTACGAAGCATTCTGAAATTAGCCTACTCTCTGCAAATGTGCTTATGGACAACCGGAATGCAACTAAACTCAGGGAAGTTATAAATAATCATAAACCGGATATCATTTTAGCACTCGAAACCGATGATTGGTGGGTAAAGCAATTGGAAGAGCTTAAAGAATCATATCCTCATATCGTCAGTCAGCCACAGGATAATCGATACGGCATGATGCTCTATTCCCGGTTTGAACTTATTGATCCCGAAATTAAATTTCTTGTTAAAGATGATATCCCTTCCATACATTTTCATGTAAAGTTGGGGGAAGGCACAGAGATAGAAATTCACTGTCTTCATCCGCGGCCGCCCTTTCCAACCGGCAGTGATACTTCCTCAGAACGTGATGCGGAGCTGCTTATAGTGGGTAAAGAAATTAAGGATCGCGATATTCCCACAATTGTTATGGGGGATATGAATGATGTAGCCTGGTCTAAAACAAACTATCTCTTTCAAGATGTTAGCGGACTCTTAGATCCCCGGGTTGGACGAGGTTTTTTTAATTCTTTTCACGCCAAATACCCTTTTTTTCGGTTTCCCCTGGATCATTTCTTTCATTCCAACCATTTTCTGCTGAACGATTTCAAAATTCTGAACTACTTTGGCTCAGATCATTTTCCCGTTTATATTGAGCTCAGCTACGAACCTGATGCCAAATATCGCCAAGAAGAAAAAGAAGCAGACGAATCAGAAGAAGAGGAAGCGGATGAGAAAATAGAGAAAGAGACTTCAAGAAACTAAGGCCGACATCCCCAACCGGAATGGGTTTGCTGATTGGCGTTACGTCCAAAAGCCGCCGGTTTATAGAACACATTCGGTCCTTCTATTTCAAATTCACCATCCCAAAACGGAAGTCGGGCACAGTCAATATTTTCCTGATCAATAAATTGGTCTGTACTCCCGGCTTGATAGTCAGAATAAAGCTTGGCAAGCGAAAAGAAATCGTCTGACTGTAAATCATAAACAGATAGCGTAACGCTGGTTTCTAAAAATTTAGAAAGCCGGCTGTACGTATCTTGCGCGAGATTAACCGCCAGATCATAGGCCGGTTTATCTGAATCCTCCTCGAGCTTAAGCAGCGGGTGCGTATCAATATGAGATAAATGTAAATTTTGCGGAGAAGCCAGCAGATACCTGCTTACCCCCAACATCCTATAGGCGGCTTGGGGCGTACCGTTATTGCAGGTGGAGAGCACTGTAAGATCAAACCGCTGATCATCTGTTAAAAACTGTTTCAGCCCCTCCGCAAAGATATATGTATTGAAGGCCGCCTCGGGTCGGGAATTATGATACGGTCTGCTATGCTCGGGAATTTCATGACCGAAATAGAGAAAAATTTCCCGCAACTTTTGTTTGCTGCGGCTCGATGAATACAACCGGCTCTCGGCAATAAATGTTTCTCGGGATGCCACGGGCGAATACTTCTTACGATTGATCTGCCTGCCGTTTCGATAATGCAAAAAAAGGCGATCTTTACGAGGGAAAAGCCATAAAATTTTGCGCTCCGGCTTTTGGTAAAAAATGAATACCTCTCCCTTTTTAGCGTGTTTAGCGATTTTTTTTGCCTCTGCCATCTTTTGCTTGTCAGCCCGTAGGCCCAGGCCGTCTTTATTATGGTAAAGGTAATTTGCATCCCCGTGAATGATATAGATCAGGCGATATTTTATTTCAGAATCCACGGGCGTATCAGTCGACAGCTTGTGGACCGGATGGCACCCAACGAGCCACAGAATCGAAATCAAAAGCAGAAAAGAAAAAAGCCGGAAGAACCTCATCCTATAATACCAACAGCAAAACTATTATAATTGCCAATAGTGTCGCACTGATCGAGATGGTTAGCGTATCAGCCTGCTCAAGATCTTGCTGCACATAATTTGCAAAGTTATTGAGCTTGTTGTCGGCGACCGCCCGATAACCATCCCAACCGTTCAACTCATTTTTCTTGTCTATAATATTGGCCTTCATCACCTCAATAGCTTCTTTATCTTTTTGAGAAACAAACCCAATTTTCTGTACGGCCTCAAAAACTGAAATTAAATTATCGAAAGAGCTATTGAGTAGCTCTCTTTTATCATCGGGATTATCAAACTTCTCAACTCGCTGTACCATGTTGTTTATATACTTTTTAAAAAGGTCCAGAGCCTTATCTCGATCGGCGGGTCCGGAGGCCATGGCTGCGGATTGAACTAAAATCAAAAAAACAACGGGTAGAATGGCGAACTTGAATGTTTTCATACTCTCTCTTGATTAATTGATGTTTATCATTTTAAATCTATACAGAAAACAAAATTTCTGCAAAAAATATCCCTTAATCTCTTGTGGGATTAAAAGTTTCAAAATCAGAAAAAAGATTAGATATTATCTTCTAAATTGAGAAATAAAAAAGGTGTGTTTTGGCTGACTACAGTGAACGGCTCGAAGATTTGATTGATCATTACCTAATTGCCAATGAAGACCTGGAAAAAAAGAAAGAGCTGGGTGGCGTAGGCTATCTTATCAATGGCAACATGTTTTTAGGTATTTATGATGATCTGCTGGTGGCCCGCATCGGTCAACCGCTTGCTAAAACACTGGTTGGCCGATCCGGCATTCAGAAATATCTGCCTGACAAAGGTTTATATGATGATTTCATTATGGTTGAGGAAAAGATTTACAAGCACTCGAAAGCGCTGCATAAATTTATCGATCAGAGCATCGAATACACTTCCGATCTTCCTCCTAAGGATCACGGTACCGAAGAATTAAACTTTGGTTGAGTGATAACATTAAACGGTTATTTCATTTGATGGAGAAATCGTTATTAGCGTTCTAATAATTCGGTAATTCCGGCGTACATTTCAGCAAGCTGCTCGCGGGTAGTACAGTATGGCGGCATCATGTAAAGCACATTCCCCAGCGGACGCAGCAACACTCCGTGATCAACGCAACGCTTTTTGATCTCATCAGCCACTGAATTAAGATAACCGTCTTCATCACGCAAAACTTCGCTGGTATAGGGATCCACACTCACATCTCTCCCATTGGTATCTATATCTACGGCGGCAATGGTGCCCATCACGCGATGCTTTTTTAACCGAGGATGATCGCGCAGCTTCTGCAGTTCGTCGGCGTGCCATTTCTCCATCTCAGAATATACAGGCTCATACTCCTCCATCAGCTCACAAGCGGCAATAGCAGCGGCACAGCCTAACGGATTGGCCGTATAACTGTGTCCATGCCAAAACGTTTTTTGGGGATCACTGCTATAGAACGTTTCATAAATTTCATCAGAGCTCACAGTCGCCGCAAGCGGCAAAAAACCACCCGTAATTCCTTTAGCCATGGCAATGATATCCGGTTCTACCTGGGCACGTTGACAGGCAAACCAGTCGCCCGTGCGTCCAAAGCCGGTCATCACCTCATCAAAGATGAGTAGCGTATTGTACTGTCGATTGACCCAGTGCAATTTCTGTAAAAATTCTTCACGGCAAATCTTCATTCCACCTGCTCCCTGTACCAGCGGCTCAATCATAATGCCGGCATAGGTTTCCGGATTTTCATCCAGCAACCGCTCCAACTTGGCAATGATTTCATCCTCGCGGTCGCTCACCGTACTATCACCAATCCACGTATCAGGGTATGGCAAAAATTCTACATCAAACAATAAATCTTGGAAAACATTCGTGAACACCGAGCGTTCACCGGCCGACATCGCCCCAAAGGTGTCTCCATGATAAGCATCTTCAAAACAAATAAACTTGGGACGTTTTTGCCCTTTGTTATGCCAATACTGATAGGCCAATTTCATTGCGGCTTCCATGGCGGTAGAGCCGTCATCAGAATAAAACACTTTATTAAGTGATTCCGGAAGTGCTCCAGTAATTAACTCTGCAGCTTTTTCAGCCGGATCATGAGTAAAGTTGGCAAAAACAACATGCTCCAACTTTTCCGACTGCTCGGTGATGGCCTGCGTAATTTTGGGATGCGCATGTCCAAAGGTATTGACCCACCAACTGGAAATAGCATCCATAATTTGACGGCCATCTTCCAGTTCTAACCATAGCCCCTTCCCACTTTTCACTTTTAACGGTTCCGGGGCATCTTTAAGGATGGTAAAGGGGTACCAAATATTGGGATGGAATTTTGACATATCCGTTCTACTCGTGCTGTTTAAAATTCGTTATTGAAAGTGTTTTGCATAGATTCCGACGTCAGCTCATCCAAAGGGTTAATCTCCGCCAAAATATGTATATCACCATATTTCTGTATGGTCCGGTAATTACTTTGGTGCCTGGGACCATTGAGCACTACTCCCAGAATTGGGATGTCTCGTTTGCGAAGTGCTTCGAGCGACAAAAAGGTGTGATTCAGTGTCCCCAAAGTGCTGCGAGCTACAAGCACTGTCGGCAATTCCAGGTAACTGATCAGATCGATAATCATATCTGAATCATTAAACGGCACCATCAATCCGCCCGCCCCTTCGACCACCAAGTGGTCGGTCTCATACTTTGGCAGTTCGAAATCATTCATGTTAATAGAAACATCATCAATTTCGGCAGCGGCATGAGGCGACATAGGGGTTTGCAGGCGGTAGCGCTCGGGCACAATCTGATTATCGGATAAATCAGTTGTGCGTTTTACAAATTCGGTATCGGTTTCTTCCTCCAATCCCGCCTGGATCGGCTTCCAATAGCTGGCGTTTAATCCCTGGGATAAAATTGCTGAAACTACCGTTTTGCCAATCCCGGTATCAGTGCCGGTTACAAAAATTTCTGAAGGCCAATCGTTAGTATTCATTTTACTAATTGAAATTTTATTGATTTGATTATTTATAATCTTCCTAAATCTCCTTTCTCCAAGAAGGATCTTAGAGCTAGATCGCTGGCTTTAATGCGATATACTTAGAGAAGGAGTAAACCAGTAACTTTAAGGAGATGGTCAAGTTAGGAATCATAATCACGTTTTACAGCCAAAAATACGACGTGGTAACTGACTTCAATCTTCCCTTCAGCAGATTCATCCCAGTGGTTTACGAGCAGTGAAAACTCTTTGGGAGTCAGCGGTCGACCCTGCCGTTGGGTTCCCGCACCTGTCATTTTAAGCTGGCGAAAGAAATCCAATGCGCTGTCGAATCTTTGGGTTATGGTATCCTCGTAATAGTCTACCTGGGCGGGACCCAGCGACATCTTTATCACCATTTCCTCCACATCCGGCAGGTTGTTTCCGGTATATGGCAGTCCTAATTCCTCGCATTTCCTACGCCATTGCGGAAAACTTTCATTACCAGGAAAAGACGCAAGCAACAATCCGCCGGGCTTCGTTGCTTCCAGCCACCTGCCTAATGTTTGAGCCGGATCTTTAAACCATTGCGCGGTAAAGCTGCTTACCGTCATGGCATAATGAGGTTCATCATAAGGAGGATCTTCGGCATCCTGAATCCTTAACTTCAAATTTTCCGTGTCAGAAAATTTTTGCCTGCAGTGCTCAATCATCGCTTCGGATAGATCCGTAACCTGAATTTCCCGCTGAGGATACAACTCAGATAATCCTTCTGTTACAAAACCGGTACCGCACCCCAATTCGATAATAGGTCCGGCGGGTAGAATATCTTTCCAGGGCTGCAGTGATGCGATAAGGCGGTTGGCCACTTCTCGCTGCACTTCGGCATGCTCTTCGTAATACGAAACCGTATCACCAAAAGCAGTTGCAATTCGTTGTTTTAAGTCATCGGCAAGAGTTGCCTGCTTCATTCGTAAATCAGTATTTGGTGCTATAAATTCGTTTCCGCCAGATCGGCAATTTCGGGAGTCACAAATTCCAGACATTGTCTGTGATGAGTAAACGGCAACGCATGTCCCGCCCCTTTAATTTCAAAATATTGGGCTTGTCCATGAAGCTGAGTAAAAATTTGCCGGCCTTTTTTGTATGGAACAATATGATCTTCCGAGCCGTGAAGGATACAAATTTTATCCGCCTTTTGCAGTAGCTGGGTATCCATTTCTGCATTTTGCAATCTCCGTAAATCGTCAAGCAAAAGCTGGTGATTTATCCCTTTAATTTTCTTTTTAGGAGCTTCTTGCGGGGCAAAAGCATTCCTATAAAAATCTGTTAACACTTGGTCGGGATCCACCTCCAGTGAGTTGATCATCTCCTGCAAAACCAGTCGAGAGCGACGTTTATACTGTGCGGCATAAGGATGGAACTGTAGAAAGCCACTTACAATAAGCAGCAGATCGGCCTGTGCTAACAAAGCTTCTTCAATCCAATGAAGTCCAAATGAATGCGCGATTAGCACGGTAGCTACCGGACCGGCCAATGTTTCAATCTCTTGAGGATCTCTGAAATAACCCCTGTCGTATGTTTGAAAAATGCCGTATTCAGAAAGAAAATCATCCCACGGCTGCCAGTATTGTGCATTAAACCCCCAACCGTGAAATGCAATGAATCTACAGTCAGTCATTTTTCCAAGAATTTAAAATGCTTAAAAAGTTGTTGATCTGATTCTTTGTATGATCCGAAGACAATGTGATTCGAATTCGGGCACTGCCTGTCGGGACGGTTGGCGGACGAATAGCCTTAGCTAAATATCCCTGCTCTTTAAGATAACCGGCAAGATTTATTGTTTCTTGATCGTCGCCTACTATTATGGGAATAATCTGTGATTCAAAGCTTCCCGTATCAAAACCCGCTTTTTGAATCCCGCCCTTCATTTTTTTGATATGGTCTTTCAGCCGTTTTCGTTCCCCTTCCATTTGAGGCAACAGCTCAACCGAGGCATCAATTGCCCCAATTACAGCGGGAGGTAACGCTGTGGTATAAATAAATCCGGGGCAAAAATTAATCAAAAAGTCTTTCATTTTTTCCGAACAGAGCAGGTAGGCACCAAAGCTTCCAAAGGCTTTACCGCAGGTGCCCAATACCATATCTACTCCCGGAATCCTTGGGGCTAAACCGAGTCCCTTATCCCCCCAAACACCTACAGCATGCGCATCATCCACAAATAGCCAAGCATCATATTCTTTACACAACTCGGCGGTAGTTTTGAGATCACTCCGATCCCCGTCCATGCTGAATATTGATTCCGTAATAACGATAATACGCGAATAGTTTTCCGAGGAGGCATCTTTAAGATGGTCCTCTAAATCTGAAGTATCGTTGTGCTCAAACCGTCGCAAGGTCGCTCGACTAAGGAGTGATCCCTGCAATAAACTATTGTGGCTTAGCTTATCTGCTATTATCAGCGAATGACGATCAGCGATTGTACTGATAATCGTGCTATTGGCCTGAAAGCCACTGTTGAATAGAAGCGCGGCTTGCCATTCAAAGGTAGCAGCCAGCTTTTGTTCCAGCTGTTTATGAATTGGTAAGGTGCCATTAATCAACCGCGAAGCTGTTGAACCCGCTCCGTATTTACAAGCATAATCACCGGATCGGGCTATCACTTTCGGATGTTGCGATAATCCCAAATAATCGTTGCCGCTAAAGTTAATCAGTTCGCGTTCACCATCCGAAATAATGGCAGCATCTACCGGCTCAAAGGCATATAATGACCGGAATCGATGCTTCTCTTTCTGTTTTGCAAGTGCTTGATCGATAAAATGATCTTTCGGAGAAGAGGACACGCCTTAGTTTTCTACCACTGTTTTATTCGCATTTTCCTGCCAGGTAGAATCGCTTTCAAGGGTGCGAAGCATCGCCCGGAATTGACGAACAAATTCTCGCTTATCGTATTTAGGAGCAAATTGAGCAAACTCAAGCATAAACAGGCGATCAGTGTCCTCATCATATACGGTAAAATTGACAAAGGGACCGGCCATCGCATCTTTGGTCATCGTCCACACACCTAATGTTTCATATACAGTATCTCCATTCAGCTGAAAAGATCTGGTTTCATGCGGACGATTTCGTGCCGTTGTCACGTACGAACTGTCCCGCGAGCCGCGTATCCATTGCTCCATTAAGGAGTCACGCTTGGCGTTGATCCAATCTTCATCAATCTCACTAGCATTATCCGCTTTTTTCCACCAGGCCCAAAACCAGCGATCGTTTTCCGGCAGCGGTCGGCGCATCGTTAAAAAGTTATTTTTTTCACCGTTTACCGTATAAGTAGTATCAATATTTTTTCTCCAGTCGTGCTGAATACGAATTTTCCATCCGTGATTTTCCCAAAGGCTATCTTCCAGAGCTACCTGTTCTCCACGATCATAGATTTCTTCTGTCCAACGGGCAAGTTCCTTATCAATAAGTCTCTGGGTCAATGTCTCTTCGGAACTGAGAATCTGTTCTGCCAGCGCAGAATCACTCGGGGCTGTTAAAACCATCGCCCATTGATCGCGATACCATCGATCATTCAACGGAAATGCAAATGCGTTGCCGTTTTTTACCTCCTGCTCTACTTCATCGCTAAGCAGTGCCTGAATAAATCGGGCAACATTTGTCGAATCATTAATTGGAGCAGCAATAACCAAGTTTTTAAACCGCTTAAGTTCTTCTAATTGTTGATTATTATCCACATCCTGAAAACTCACATCAAAAAGCGGAGGTTTACCGGGTATCGTCTGAATCCACCCTCCGTAGGTCTCCCTGATAGCGTCGGCCGTTTCGCTTTCAAATTGCGAAGAATCCATCAGGACGATCACCTGCCCAAAGCTACCTCGTGCTTGTTGGCGATAATCACCTTCACACCCAACCCAAAAGCCTATTAACAGAATAAAAACTGATATTTTTAATACTGATTTCATAGATCATTAATGATATTAATATTACTTCTTACCATACTTTAACCTTCTAACAAAAGCAAACACCTCCTCCTTCCAC
>CAZYOD010000029.1:0-12278 GCA_964648635.1 uncultured Balneolaceae bacterium
CCGCCGCCTACACAAGCCAATAAATAATCGGGAATTTCTTGTCCCTCGGCTTCAACTAACTGACGACGGGTCTCATCTCCAATCACGCGATGAAAATTACGGACCATTTTGGGATACGGATGCGGTCCCACGACCGAACCAATAATGTAAAACGTATCTTCGACATTCGTTACCCAGTCGCGGATTGCTTCATTCGTAGCATCCTTAAGGGTCTGTGAGCCACTGGTAACGGGACGTACTTCCGTCCCCAGTAGCCGCATACGTTCTACGTTCAACTTCTGGCGTTCCATGTCCTCGGCCCCCATATACACAATACAGTCCACGCCAAATTTTGCACAGGCCGTGGCCGTGGCTACACCATGTTGACCGGCGCCCGTCTCCGCAATAATGCGATCTTTACCCATACGCTGCGCCAGTAAAATCTGTCCAATAGCATTGTTTATTTTGTGGGCGCCGGTATGGCACAAATCCTCCCGCTTCAGATAAATCTTGGCTTTTCCATAATGTTCGGTTAGGCGGTTTGCATACGTCAACTTTGTCGGACGTCCCACATACCCATTCAATAACTGACGATATTCTTTCTGGAAACTATCGTCGTTCCACGCTTCATCATATGCCGCTTCCAATTCTTCCAAAACGGGAATCAGAATTTCAGGGACAAACTTCCCCCCAAAATCGCCGTAATATCCTTCCTTCGTCGGTAAATCGTACTTCATTGTATCCTTTTGTTTTAGATCCTAATCCCGAAAGTTTTCGAGACTTTTTAAACTAAAGACTCACTACTCAATACTACAATTCCCCAATCTCCTGCTTTTCCCAGATATCACGCATTTCTTCCATAAACGCATCTACCATGTCAAAATCCTTCACTCCCGGTTCGCTTTCCAATCCACTTGATACATCCACTGCATAGGGATGAACCTGTTTACACGCATCACGAATATTTTCGGGATTTAATCCACCGGCCAAAAAATACGGCACCCCTTGGGCAACCTCATCCAATATAGACCAGTCAAATGACTTGCCGGTACCGCCCCATTTGCCATCTACTTTCGTATCAAAAAGCAAGTATTCAACATGATCCAGAAACAGTTCAATACGTTCATTCAAATCTGCAGCCGTATCATCTTCCTCAACGTGGATGGCTTTAATCACAGGCTTATCTACCAGCGAACAGTAATCGGGATTTTCATTGCCATGGAGCTGTACCAAATCAATACCCGTCTGTCGTGCAATCATATTTACATCATCTAATGGCTGATTTACAAAAACGCCCACGCATTCCGGACCGTGTAGCCAGTTGATCATCGCTCCTGCCTTCGCCGGGGTTACATAGCGCGGACTATCCTCATAAAACACAAACCCCATATAATGCGCCAAAGCTCCCGAAACAAATCGGGCATCTTCGAGCGAGGTAATTCCACATATTTTAACTTTCGTTCGTTCTTCCGGATCTGCAAACATTTACTATTCTACTCCTTCTGTAATTAAGCTCTTCAATTCAGATTTCATTTTTTTTACGGCTTCCCCGGGATCAGGCTGACGCATAAAATGCTCTCCAATCAATGCAGCGTGGATGCCCTCATCATAAAGCATCCGCAAATCTTCCGCCTTCCCAAGTCCACTTTCTGATACCAACACCGTATTCTTGGGAGCTTTATGTAACAACTCAATACCGCGATGCAAGTCAACTTCAAACGATCTTAAATCACGGTTATTCACGCCCAGAATATCCACATGTTCAAAGGTAACATATTCGACATCTTCTTCCGAATAACATTCCACCAACGCTTGCAATCCATACTCCTTTGTAGCATGCAAAAGCTCATTTAATTGATTGCCCTCTGTAATGGTAGCAATCAACAAGACCGCATCTGCCCCATACGCTTTAGCTTCTTTAACCTGGTATGGATCAACAATAAAATCTTTGCGCAGCAATGGAATAGAAACTTCTTTCGAAGCGATTTCTAAATACTCTAGCCTTCCCTGGAAAGCCGGCTCATCGGTCAGCACAGAAATAGCAGAAGCCCCTCCTTTCTGATACTGCCCCGCTATTTTCCGGGGATCAAAATCAGGACGAATCAATCCCTTTGAAGGAGAAGCTTTTTTAATTTCAGCTATAATGGCCACATCATTTTCAAGCTGCAGGGCTTCACCAAAATCTCTCGGAGCTTTTTCAAAAAGCTCCATTTCCTCCAGGTCACGAAAGCTTGCTTTTCGCTTCCGCTTTTTTAGATCAATCTTAGTCTGCTCAACAATTTCATCTAAAATATTCGGCATGATCTTCTACTAATTTACAACGTCATTTGAAGCTTCAATATATCTGCTCAATGCTTTCTCGGCCTTCCCGGATTGCAAACTTTCCTCCGCCAGCTTACGGGCTTCGGTTAGGTGTTTTACTTTGCCCGAAGCATGAATCCCAAAGGTGGCGTTCAGCAAAACAACATCCCGCTGAGCTTGTGTTGATTTATTATCCAAGATAGAACGAATAATATTCGCATTATATTCGGCATCCCCCCCCTGCAAGGAGTCTAAATCCGCCCACTCAAAATCAAGCGATCGTGGATCAAAAGTCGTTGACTCTTTTACCATGTTATGATTGAGTTCGTAAATTTCCGACTGAGCCGCCAGACTCACTTCATCCAACCCGTCATGAGCATTCACCGTGTAAGCGAACTCTGAATCCAAATTAGCAAGGATGTGTGCAATCTCACGGGCGATGTTCTTGCTGTAAGCTCCTATCATCTGACGCTTAACTCCGGCCGGATTTAACAGTGGACCCAGGATATTAAAGAAAGTTCGTATTCCCATTGAGCGTCGGGCTGGCATCACATGTTTCATGGCCGGATGAAAATTTGGGGCAAACATGAATACCAGTCCGGCCTCCTCAAAAACCTCCTTCACCTGTTCCTTATCTAAATCGATCACTGCGCCCAACTCCTCAAGCACATCGGCACTGCCGCTCTTACTGGATACACTTCGATTTCCGTGTTTTAACACTGGGACATCCGCGCCGGCCACGACAAACATGGAAGCAGTGGAAATATTGAATGTGCCCGAACTGTCGCCGCCGGTTCCGCATAGATCAACGGCTCCACCTACATTCACCTCCGGTTTAACGGCTGCTTCCCTCATTACGCGAACAAAAGCGGTAAGTTCTTCGGTGGTTTCCCCTTTGGCACGCATAGCAGTAAGAAAAGCGGCAACTTGCTCATTGGGAACTTCGCCGCGGATAATTCTTTGGAGAGCTCCTTCCGCCTCATCGCCCTTGAGATCTTCGCCGTATACCAGCTTATCTAAAATTGAACTAAATTCTATAACTTTATGCATGTCAAATATCTACAGTTATAATCTAATATTACTTTTAGTTGGTTTTACTTATCGTATTCCAATCCCAGCCAGTTTTTCACAATGTTTGGTCCTTCTGTTGTTAGGATACTTTCGGGATGAAACTGGATTCCTTCAAGCGGATATTCCCGATGACGCAGTCCCATAATCACATCGTCACTGCGGGCTGATACTTCCAACTCTTCGGAAATGCTATCTGGGTCAAGTACCAATGAATGATAGCGTGTTGCGGTAAAATCATTGGGGATATTTTTAAATACTGACTTTCCATCGTGCTTTATGGCAGATGTCTTTCCATGCATCAGTTTGGGAGCATGGATAACTTTCCCTCCGAACACTTCGCCTATCGCCTGATGGCCAAGACAAACGCCTAAGATTGGAATATTAGCCCCCAACTCTCTAATTACCGGTTCCGTAATTCCAGCATCGGCAGGACGTCCGGGACCGGGCGAAATAAGTATTTTATCGGGATTTAATTCTCTTACTTCATCCACCGTAAGTTCATCATTGCGGATCACTTTGTAGTCATTAACAAACTCCGCGACAATGTGTACTAAGTTATAAGTAAAAGAATCGTAATTGTCGATTATTAAGATCATTGTAATCTTTCTTTATGCTTCCATGTCATCCTGTCCGCCGGATGACGAATCAGGAACTATAAACAAACCTTTTTGGGTCATCCCCTTAATTTTCCTCAAGGGGAAGTATTAGGTCGTAAAGTCATACGTTTTAACCAATCCGGTTACCTTGCGGACGGGTTCCATAACCTCTTCAGCGCGTTCACGTGCTTTCTTTCCTCCTTCTTTGAGGATGTCGCGAACGGTATCCAAGTCCTGCGCCAGTTCTTTACGTCGTTCCCTGGCTTCGGCAAAGTACTCTTTTATCATGACCAAAAGTTCCTTCTTGGCATGACCGTAACCGTATCCTCCGGCCCGATATTTCTCAGCAATCTCATTCTGTTTTTCTTCATCTGCAAAAAGTTTAATCAGCGCAAATACATTACAGCTTTCAGGATCTTTAGGCTCATTGAGCGGCGTGGAGTCGGTTTGAATAGACATCACTTTTTTCTTGAGCTCTTTGCCCTCATCAAAAATTCCAATAGTATTCCCATAAGATTTACTCATCTTCTGTCCGTCAATGCCGGGTACAATCGCGACTGATTCTAAAATATGCGGTTCGGGAAGCTTCAGGTAATCATCGCCGTAATTGTGATTAAACTTTCCGGCCAAATCCCGGCAGATTTCAATATTCTGCTTCTGATCCTGTCCCACCGGCACCAAATCTGCATTATACATCAGAATATCGGCCGCCTGCAAAATGGGATAGGTAAACAATCCAATATTGGGATTCAGTCCCTGCGCCACTTTGTCTTTATAAGCCACCCCTTTCTCCATCAGACTTACGGGACAAAAGGTACCTAGTATCCAAGCCAGTTCGGCGTGCTGAGGCACATCACTCTGCGCAAAAAAGGTGGCTTTATTGGGATCCAGTCCCAGCGCCAGGTAATCGAGGGCCACATCCATCGTATTTTGGTAGATTTTTTTGCCGTCGTTGATGGAAGTCAGCGAGTGGTAATTCGCAATAAAATAGAAAGCATCCCCTTCCTCCTGCATCTGAATGTGCTGACGCAGTGCTCCAAAATAATTTCCTAAATGAAGTTTCCCTGAGGATTGAATGCCTGATAATATTGTTTTCATTGGGGCTTAGTTTTCTGATTTAATTATTTTTTAAACTGATTTGTTATCCTGTCCGCCGGCTGGCGCATAGGATCTATCTACCTAAAAAACTTTAAGATGTTGAAACGAGTTCATGGACACCTTTCATTTATAATTATCAATTCCCATCCGTTATCGACAAGGCCACACTCAGTGCTTCTACCAGCGCACCGGCCTTATTTTGTGTTTCTACATATTCTTTTTCGGGATCACTGTCCGCCACAATACCGGCCCCGGCCTGAATATACACTTTTGAATCGGTAACAAGCATCGTGCGAATTACAATACAGGTATCCATGTTACCGGAAAAATCGAAATAGCCAACAGCTCCCGCATACGGACCGCGTTTCGTTGGTTCGAGCTCATCAATAATTTCCATAGCACGTATCTTAGGTGCCCCGCTGACCGTTCCCGCCGGGAAACAATACTTCAGTGCATCCACCGCCGTTTTATCCTCTGCGAGCTCACCTTTTACATCAGAGACAATGTGCATCACATGCGAATAGCGCTCGACCACCTGCTCGCGGACGGGCTTAACCGTAGCCGGCTTACAGACGCGCGATAAATCATTTCGCCCCAAATCGACCAACATTACATGCTCAGCAATCTCTTTTGGATCGTTCTTTAAATCTTCTTCGAGTTCCAAATCCTCTTCCGGGGTCTTGCCGCGGGGACGTGTCCCCGCAATAGGCAGCAGTTGGGCTGTATCATCCTGCACACGAACCAGCACTTCCGGTGACGAACCAACCAGTCCAAAATCATCAAAGTCCAGAAAAAACAGATATGGAGACGGGTTGACCATCCGCAGGGCACGATACAACATAAATCGATCTCCGCTGAAATCCGTTTCAAATCGCTGCGATAATACCACCTGGAAAATATCGCCCTCGTAAATATACTTCTTTGCTTTTTCAACCATCGCCTCAAACTCGGGCTGTGCAATATTGCTTGAGAGCTTATCCGGCTCTATAGAAAAAGCATCCGCCGAGCGTTCCGAACGATAAACCAGCTCTTCCATCTCATCCAGCCGCTGCTGAGCCTCATCAAAAAGCTCTTTGGGTGAGGATTCGTTATCGGTGAAAACCGTTTTGATGATGATCACCTGCTGCTTCACGTGATCAAAAGCATAAACCTCATCATAAAACGCCCAGATTGCTTCGGGAATATCGAGATCGTCTTGTGGCGCATTGCCCAGGCTCTCTACCTCCCGAACAGTATCATAGGAGGAGAACCCAACGGCTCCGCCGGTCAGTCGCGGCAGGTCGGGAATTTCCGGCTCGCTGTGCTGAGTCGTCAATCGTTTCAGCACAGCAAAATAGGATTCCTCAATATTCTTTGTATTTCCTTCTGATTCCAGTGTTACTGCTTCTCCATCATATTGGAGCACCTGATACGGGTTGCGTCCCAAAAAGGAATAACGAGCCACCTGTTCGCCGCCCTCCACTGATTCCAGTAAAAAGGGATAACGAGCATCTTTTCTGAGCGATAAAAACAGGGATACCGGAGTTAACACATCAGCCATCAATCGCCGATGCACCGGCACGGCCGTGTAATCTTTAGCTAAATTTTTGAATTTTTGTAACTGCATAAAACCAATTTTACCACTTAGCCACTAAGAATAATATTTTATCTAACCATTATTGCTGTTAGTGGTTGTTAAAAAACAAAAGCCCACTCCAGTTTCCTGCAGTGGGCTCTCAATAATCCTTTAGTCAATTCAGCTTATAAAAATGCCACTGCCTGTGTATGTTTCTTCACAGGCCACCACCAATTGATACTTTTATGAGCTGATTTTTTCATAACGCACTGAAGATAATAGCCGAACATTCGAAAATCAAAAACTTTATTTGGAAGAATAAAACCTATGTCAAAAAATGAGTTTATGAATCAAAAACAACCAACACTTGAGCGATGGAATTTTATAGTATCTTCCTTTTGCTATAATACAACTCTGGAATTCGCTTATCCTTTTAATTTAAATTCATGCTTTTTGCCATTGTCTCAAAAATAAAATTTGTAGTCACCGTTTTCTGGCTCCTGTTTTTTTCCGGATTTACTGCTCTGGGCCAACAGTCAGGATTGGATTTTTTGACCATCGGGCCAAATTCTAGGGCCTTGGGACTCAATGAGGCTGTTACTGCTGAGCTATTGGGCGCTTCGAATCTCTACAGCAACCCGGCCAACCTTGCATTTGAAAATACCTCAAGCCTGGATGCTTCTTATACCTTGTGGATTGGAGATTTGCACTATTCCAATGCCGGGGTAAATCTTCGAAAAAATAACCGGGCCCTGGCATTTGGATTTTTAGGTTCCCAGGTTGATGATATTTCACTCAGAAATGGATCGTTTACCGTCAGCTCGCTATCACTCAGCGGCGGTTATGCCTTCCGGATGGGTCCCGTAGCCTTAGGAGCTGCTCTGCAGTATTTACGCGAGGAGTATTATATTTATAATGCCTCGGGATACGCTGCTAGTTTAGGGGCAAGTACCCGTCTGTGGAATGGTCGGCTTCACGCTGGTACCAGCCTGTTAAATATTGGAAGGATGACTGATCTACGCAATGAACCCACGCCTATGCCTACTACCTTTAGGGCAGGATTTGATTTCGAAGTACTTACATTTACTCCTCCTCAAAATGAGGATTTGCCGATAGTGCTTAACTTAAAAAATGACGTAGTTATTCCACTCTACTCAAGACAAGGAACGACTCAGAGTAGTGCATCGGATAAAGCTTACACAAATATCGCTTTAGAGTTTAATATTATTGATACAATCAGCCTTAGAACCGGATTCAAAACCGGTGATACCGTACGAAATTGGAGCGCGGGGGTGGGAATCAACGTAAACTCTTTTATTGTAAATTATGCGCTCCTTCCCTTTGAAACTGGTTTCGGCACAGCCCATTCAATCGGACTACAGTATTGATTATAAATGCTGGTAAGCTTATTTAGTATTCTTCCTCGGAAAGTTCTTTTTCTTCACCGAAAGCTTCCTGCCAAAAAGAAACAGCGCCGAGCAGAATCCCTTTCAGGATATAGGCCGAAAATACGATCATCAATCCCACCTCCTGCAATAACAGAATCAACACTCCGTAAACAATAAAAAGTGAAAGCTTCCCCTTATGCTTTTTGATAGACGCTTTATCGAAACTGGGAATCTTATCAAAAGGAATGGTACTTACCATGATAAAAGAGAGCAGCACGATAAGCGGAACTAAGACGGTATTTAATCCATATTCAAAGCCCCTAAAAACTTCCAGCTGATTGTAGAAAGTGAGATAAAAAGCGGCGATCATCAGTGCCTGTCCGGGAATGGGTAATCCTTTAAAAAAATCATCCCGACTTTCCTGTACGTCAACATTGTATCGGGCAAGACGAACCGCTCCACAAAGCGGCGGAAGAGCGCTGAGAATAATTCCTACAAAAGGCATTTCTGCTAAGCCAAAAGCGTACAGCAGAAATCCCGGTGCTACACCAAAAGAAACAATGTCACTAATGGAATCCAGCTCAATACCAAACTGACTGGTGGCATTCGATAACCGAGCCATAAAGCCGTCAAGAGCATCAAAAAGTCCGGCAAAAACAATAAGCCAAGCGCCAAAGAAAAGTCGTCCCTCCGCGATGCTGATGATGGCTAAAAAGCCGCAAAAAAGATTCATCAGGGTAAAAAAACTGGGAATTACTGTCCGAGGGATTTGCTTGCGGGATCGCCCGTTTTTCTGTCGTTTGCGTTTTCTTCTACGCCGAAAACGCTTCCATTTCTGTATGGGATATTTCATTTTATGCATTAATCGTGGCTAAAATTGTTTCTCCCGCTACCGCTTTTTCTCCTTCCGATACATTTACCTCAACATCTACCGGGACAAGTATATCCATTCTGGAACCAAACTTCATCATTCCAAATCGTTCGCCCGCTTTTAATTGATCTCCCACCTCAATATGATAGACAATACGCCGGGCCAGAAAACCCGTAATCTGTCGGAAAAATATTTTTGTACCGGAAGTATGCTTGACTCCAAAGTCAGCTCGTTCATTCAGTTCCGATGCGCGGTGATCAAAAGCCACAAGAAAAAGTCCGGGTTCGTATTCAAGATACTCTAAGGTGCCTTTTACCGGCAGGCGGTTAACATGCACATCTAAAGGAGAAAGAAAAATACTTATCTGCTTTGCCGGACCCTTAATATACCGATCTTCATTCACTTCTTTTATTTGCACGATATTTCCGTCAGCCGGAGAGAGAACGTAGTTGTCCCCTTCGGTAATTTCTCGGTCTGGGTCCCGGAAAAAGAAAAGAATAAAAGCCACAAGCAGCGCCATTGCTGCATAAAGAACATAGGCTGTCCAATGCGGCTCAATGTAGCGGGCAATACCGCTGATAATTAAAGCAAAAACCAGGGTTACGAATATGGTCGTATATCCGTCGCGTGCAAACATGAAATGTAATTTTTATTTAGCCGAACTGCCTGAGGATATCATTAAACGTAACGAAAATAAAGAGCCCAATGATGAGCAAAAATCCGATTTGCTGTAACGCCATCCGAACTTTAGCGGATGGTTCGCGTCGGGTAATGCCTTCATAAATTAAGAACATCAGATGCCCACCGTCTAGAACAGGAATTGGAAGAATATTCATAATAGCCAAGGTAATACTCAGAAAGGCTGTAATATTCCAGAAGCCTATAGCTCCTCCGGCATCCGTCGCCTGCTTAGTGATGTTGGCTATTGCAACCGGTCCACCCAAATTATCGCGAACTGAAATACTGCCAGAAAACATTTTGCTGAAGCCTCCTATAATACCCTGAAAGGTTTCATTGGTACGTTCTAACCCCACATTAAGCGACTGCCCAAAACCGTATGATAACTGCTCAACAGCGAAATAATCGGATAAATCATGGTGAAGAAAAGAAATGCCTATTTTATTTTCCTCATCAGGCATTACCGTAAATTCTTCTAAGGATCCATTTCGATCAACAGTTACCACCAAACTGTCTTCGGCAGAACTGATTTTATCTATTAACCCCCTTAAATAGCTAACTTCTTCCCCATTTATTGCGGTAATGACATCTCCTTCTTGTATGCCCGCCTGTTCGGCAGGGCTACCAGCCATAACCTGCGATATAGACACACTGGGTAAAGCATCATTTATGGTAATCAATCCTTGCTTGCCAATATCATCGATCAGGCTGTCAGCTACAGTTACTGTAGTTTCTTTTCCATCCCGGATTACAGTGTAGCTTAATGAGGAAGCCATCATTTCATCAGCTTTAAATAGATCCTGAAAATACGATGCCTCCTTACCGTTAACGCCTACAATTTTATCACCGGTATTAAATCCAACTTGGGATGCCAACGAGCCCTCGCTCACATATATACCTTCAACACTATCAAGGTTTACTTTTACATCCCCGTTTGAGAAAGCGATACCTGCATAAATAAACACGGCTAAAATCATGTTGAAAATCACCCCCGCCGTAATAACTATGATACGCTGCCAGACGGGTTTACTTCTAAACTCCCACGGTTTCGGCTCTTCATCCAGATGTTCCGTATCCATGCTCTCATCTATCATCCCGGAAATTTTTACATATCCGCCTAAAGGAGTTGCACCAATGCAGTAGTCAGTATCGCCTTTTTTAAATCCAAAAATTCGCGGGGGAAACCCCAGTGAAAAGCGCTCAACACGCATCCCGAAAAGTTTAGCCGCTAAAAAGTGTCCCAACTCGTGGAAAAATACCAAGATCAGCAGAGCTGCAGCAAATATTCCAAGAGTTGATAAAATGCTTAAGATCCATTCCATGAAAAACAGTACAATTTAAATAGTTAAAGCCAATTCTCTGGCTTGTTTATCAGTAGTTTTTAGAGAGTCTAACGAAATAGCTTCCAAATTATTTAGCTTCTCCATACACGATTCAATAATCTTAGGAATCTCAATATACGTAATTTCCTCATTCAGAAAGCGGTCAACAGCCACTTCGTTAGCAGCGTTCAAAATAGCGGGTGCCAATCCACCTTCTTCTATTGCTTCAATTGCCAATCGCAAACAGGGAAACCGCTCATAATCAACCGGTTCAAAATTTAAATTAAATGCAGATTTCCAATCCAGGCGGGGAGCGTCCAGCTCCATCCTATCTGGATAAGTTAAGGCATATAAAATGGGCACCTGCATCGTAGGCGGCCCCAACTGCGCCTTGCTCGATCCGTCGGTAAATGTAACAATCGAATGAATTACACTTTGAGGATGCACAACCGTCTCTATTTTTGAAAGAGGCATATCGAACAACCAGTGCGCTTCTATAATCTCCAGTCCCTTATTCATCATAGTAGCCGAATCAATGGTTATTTTAGCCCCCATTGACCAGTTGGGATGATCCAACGCATCTTTAACCGTAATATCCTGCATCTGCTTTCTCGACCACGTTCGAAACGGGCCTCCGCTGGCAGTGATCACGATTTTCTCGATCGTATTAAGCTGTTCGCCTACCAAACATTGCAACATCGCACTGTGTTCAGAATCAACCGGAATCAGCTGATTATGATTATCTTTGATCACATCGTTAATCAGCTTGCCGCCTACCACAAGTGATTCCTTATTTGCCAAGGCCACTTTTTTTCCAGCTTTAAGCGCGTGTAAGGTGGGCTCAAATCCGGCAAAACCAACCAAACTGTTTAGGATTATATCCGCTCCGTCCAGCGTTGCTAAATCAAGAAGCTTTTCGCTTCCCGATAAGAGCTCGGTCGTAGATTCTTTTACTTCAGATTTATAAGAAGCAATAGAATTTTCATCGCAAAGCAAAGCGTATTTAGGCTGAAATTCTTTTACCTGTTCGGCCATTTTTTTCCAGCTACTATTGCAGCTTACGGCCAAGACTCTAAAACGATCAGGGTGTTCCCGAACAATGTTCAGGGCTTGTTCGCCAATCGATCCAGTAGAACCCAGTATAACTAGATTTCTTTGCTTCAAAGATGCTTTATTCAATTCAAAATGGTTTCGAAGATAGATAAAAACAGGTAGAACTCAGAATGCAATATCCAGTTAATTTAGCAAATGAAACAAGCGTTATTCCACAATTTGTATCAGCCCCATCATACGCCCGCTTTGTTTACCTTCTCTACGATAAGAATAGAACTTTTCCGCATTCTCAACTGTACATTCCTCCCGGATTTCGATTCGCGATTCCGAAATTCCCGCCTCCTTCATCTGATGTTTTAAAAAGCC
>CAZYOD010000029.1:12378-14148 GCA_964648635.1 uncultured Balneolaceae bacterium
GCTGAATCCCATAATAAGATTGCGGCACAATCAGCAACCTGTATTGCCAGTGTTAACCCGGGGATTTGGGTAATGAGGCCATCCGTAGAGGGATAAGTTCCTCCTATTGTTACAAATCGAATCCGGTTGCTATGCACTTGATCTGCATAGGCTACCCAATCGTCATTGAGCTCTAGACTTGAAAGTAATTCCAGCCTGTTCTTTGCCACCAATTCTTTTTTCTCGGCTGTATTAAATCCTAAATTGAGTCCGGGGATTGAATTGGTTCCTTTGGCGTAGTCGTTATTCTTAAGCGTAAACCAAGCACGCACTTTTTCTTCCTCAGCCAGTTTTGGCTTTATTAATGAAAATTTAGTTTTCGAGTCTTTCATACAGCTTGGTTTTCACTTTCTCTATCGGAAAAGGCAGTCCCGTCCACAGTTCAAAAGAACGGCTACCCTGTTCTATTAACATCTCAAGTCCGCCAATCGTTGTAGCGCCCACTTTTTCTGCCTGACGAAGAAATTTTGTTTTCAATGGATTATAAACGATATCATAACAAAGATGATCCGCCAACCACTTTGTTTCTGTCTCCCTCACGGGCGATTTACTGATATTAGGAGACATCCCAAGCGGAGTTGCATTTACCACAAGTTGAACCTCATCAGCAAAGGATGTCCACTGATCATAAGAAACAACTTCTGTCTGATCAATTTCCTCGAAAGAAGATATTCGAGCAGGCGTTCTGGAAACCAGATAAATCACTTCTGTTCCCAAATCCTTAAGCGCCCAAACAATCGCCTTGGTTGCTCCTCCTGTCCCAAATATGATAGCTCCTCCCCCTTCAATTTGCTCTCTATATTTTTCTAAAGGAGATAAAAATCCCTCATAGTCGGTATTATAACCCTTCAAACGGTAATCTTGTTTCACAATGGTGTTAATCGCACCAATCTTTTCAGCAGAATGATCAATAGTATCCAAATAATCAGCAATAACCTGCTTATACGGAATAGTAACGTTAGCACCTAAGAAAGAATCCTTGTTCAAAAACCCGGCCAGGTCGCTTAACTCATTATTTTGCAAATCGACGGCATAATAAGTCCCATCCAACCCATAATGCTGTAAAGCAGTATTGTGCATTATCGGCGACCAACTATGTTCCATCGGATGCCCAAAAAGCAAATAATGAGGACGTTCTGCCTCCCCTTTTTTTCGGAATTCAGTTAAAGTCATTCCAGCAAACTTACAGACAAAAAAAATGCGCACTTTGAAGTGCGCATTTTAACTTTTAAAAAGATAATTACGTTTATGCTGCAGCTTCTTCCTCAGCTTCTGCATCTTCCTTGTCAGTCTCGGCCAAAGTATCATCTACTTTCTGTTTAAAAGAGCCATCTTCAGCCTCTTCTTTGAAACGCTGTAGATCTTTCTTCATCTGAGCAGGAAGACCTTTTATAAAATTAGCTAACTCCTCATCCGGTTCACCGTAGAAAGTGCGGTAGTCAAGGCTAAAATCAACACGTGTTCGCTCACCGTTATCAAGCGGTGTAAAACGTATTGTCCCTGTTTGGTTCAGGTTACCATTAATTGTAATCCACGCAAAGCGTGTATTACGCAAATCATCAATGATATTAGTGGTCCATTCAAATTTTTCGTCGCCCAGCGTAGTTGAAAATTCGAATGTTTGCGAATTTATTTTATTAACTCTTTCGATACGTTCAAAAAAGTGAGGGAAGTAGGTTGGATCACTTAAGTATTCATAGACTTTGGCTAGAGGAAGGTCAACTTCAATTC
>CAZYOD010000030.1:0-13948 GCA_964648635.1 uncultured Balneolaceae bacterium
GCGCTCGTTTTCACTTTCAAATTCTGAAGCATCGATCTGGCTTATCTTTGTCTGTTTGTAATTGTATTCATAGCTGTCATAGTCCGCAGGAATCCACCAAGTTTGATGATCGTCGGTCAGGGCAAACTCCGTTTGTTCATTCATAATAAAGAGGCTGTCACCTTTAGCTTGAGCGGGAAGTTCGACCCGGAATCCCAGTCCCTCATCAAAGAGACGGAATCGAACCAGCATTACCCGCTTGGGTGATTGTTTTTCTCGCAATCGAATCAACAGCTCATTATAGTTATTGCGAACCTCTTTTTGTTCTCCCCACACCGGTTCCCAATGTTCATCGATTGTACGGGTTTCGGTTTCTTCAACAGTGAAGTCGTCTTTTAGAGACTCGATGTTTTTAAAATCGAATCCCCCTAGGCCGGAGGTGTCGACTACCAGAGTATTTTTATAGCTGACAGTGTATTGAGGTTCTCCTTGGTCAGAGACGATAAAATCTAACTGAACATTTCCATCAGGTGAGGTAACGTTATTTTGATGAGAAGAGCAAGAAGTGAGAACTGCCAGTGCTAAAACAAGGATCGAAAAGGGCCGCCAAATATTCATAGGAGATATCTGTTTGTGTTTATCAATAAAAGCAAAAGAACTAGAAAAATTGTAACAACTAAAAATAATGAATTGAGTGGTTGAACTGACCTACGAATTTAAAGCAGTTGAATCGTAGACACTGTTTGTTAAAAAGGAGAGAGAGAAATTCTAAAAAGGGGTGACATAAGGGTGTCATTACGGCTGGTTATACTTTAAATGAACATTAATTAAACAAGTAAATCAGTCATGAATACCGCGATAAAAACTACTCAAAAACATCTTGATACAAATCTGGAACCTGTCCTTCGCAAGGTTTTAAAAGAAGCCGAAAAGGAGCATAGGGAGCTCCAGAATATGTTTGAAACGATGGGATGGGGGGATCTTCCGGATGCACTGAAAATGGAAATAAAAGATGATGTTTCCGCACTGGTGGATGAATTGAAAGGAAATTATTCCAGCTGCGACCCTTATGTGGCACGTCGTCGTCAGCGGGTTGTTTATTGGGTAGAAAATTATCGCAATGATATTTGCTCTTTACAGACTGCTATTGATGCCCTTCACATAAAAAAGTTGTGAATTTTTAACAGGGAGACGCTTGATTGCAAGCACTTGGATGTGAGTGATTCTGATTGACAATTTTGAGATTGTGTTAAGCAGGTCGCTCACATTTTTTTTATCTTTGCCAAAACTGAAAACATAATGCTTGCAGACCCCCAATCATGACAAATTCCTCCCCTTTTGATCGGATTACACGGCAGGGACTTACCTACGATGATGTACTTTTAGTACCCGCTTATTCCGAGGTACTGCCCCGCGAAGTTGATACGAGCATCGAACTTGCTCCTGAATTAACGCTCAATATTCCTGTTATCAGTGCGGCCATGGATACTGTTTCGGAATATCGGCTGGCGATTGCTTTGGCGCGCGAAGGAGGTATTGCGATGCTGCACAAAAATATGTCAATTGAAGATCAGGCTGACCAGGTGCGCATGGTGAAGCGGAGTGAAAGCGGCATGATTGTGGATCCGGTGACACTAAATAAAGACGCCACCGTTCGCAAAGCGCGCGGACTGATGAAAAAGCACAAAATTGGCGGCATCCCCATAGTAAAAGATGATAATACGCTTATCGGTATTGTTACCAATCGGGATTTGCGTTTTGAGCATTATGTGGATAAGAAGCTCAGCACGATTATGACTACTGAGAATTTAGTGACGGCTCGCGAAGGTACTACGCTGGATGAAGCCGAAAAATTGCTGCAGGAGCATAAGGTTGAAAAGCTGCCGATCGTTGATGACAATTATAAGCTGGTGGGACTGATTACGTTTAAGGATATTGAGAAAAAAATGAATTTCCCCAATGCCTGCAAAGATGATATGGGACGTCTTCGGGTAGGGGCAGCAGTTGGAGTTACGCCGGACACTTTGGAACGGGTTGCTGCACTGGTCGAATCCGGAGTGGATGTTATCACTGTCGATACGGCGCATGGTCATTCTTCCGGAGTACTGGATATGGTGAAAGAAATCCGCAAGAAATATCCAGACTTAAATATTATTGCCGGAAACATTGCAACCCGGTCTGCTGCCGAGGCATTGGTAGAAGCGGGAGCCAATATTCTGAAAGTAGGAGTAGGTCCGGGTTCTATTTGTACAACACGTATCGTAACGGGTGTTGGGGTGCCTCAGCTGAGTGCTGTGATGGAAGTAGCAGAATATGCACATGATGCAGAAGTGGGACTTATTGCCGATGGCGGAATCAAACAAACAGGAGACATACCCAAAGCGATTGCCGGCGGTGCGGATGCGGTAATGATGGGATCGATGTTTGCCGGCGTGGATGAAAGTCCGGGTGAGACGATCATCTACGAATCCCGTAAATACAAATCGTACCGCGGCATGGGTAGTATTGGTGCTATGGAGCAGGGATCAAAAGACCGTTATTTCCAAGATGTAGAAGATAATATTAACAAGTTAGTGCCGGAAGGTATCGAGGGACGCGTGCCTTATAAAGGTTATCTCAGCGAAGTAGTACACCAGATGTCCGGTGGGTTGCGTGCTGCGATGGGCTATTGTGGTACAGCTGACATTGCCAGCCTGCAAAAAGCAGAATTTGTTAAAATTTCTGCCGCTGCTTATCAGGAAAGTCATCCGCATTCGGTACAGATTACCAAAGAGTCGCCCAATTATTCGGTAAGCTAGATAAAAGAATTCTGTGTCTCCTGAACTCATTTCAGGATCTGACTAAATTGATCAGGTCTCATTCCAAAGTGGAGTAACGGAATAAGATTTAAAATGACTCTGGGAATAGTAGCTTCACTAATTTGCTACTATTTCCGGGTATTAAACAAAATGCCTATACCGATTAGTAAAAATATGAGATGAGGTAAAATAGCTGCCAGCATCGGCGAAATTTCTCCCTTTCCACCAAAAGGTTCAATCACTTTCATCATCACCAGGTACAAAAAGCTGACCGTTAATCCCGCTGCGATGTAGAACCCCTTTCCGCCTTTCCGGCGTACCGAGGCTAAGGCAAAACCTACGATTATCACTACTACAATTGAAAATGGATAGGCATAGCGTCCATAAAGCTGGACCTTCGGCAGGCCTACGCTCCCAGCTCCACTGCGTTCAATTGCCTGTATGTAATTTTGTGCTTCTGGGTAGGTTAGCTGATAGATATCGGAAGTTTTACGGGCAAGGTCACGTGGAAAAATATTGAAAGTGCTATCTAAGGAATCAATATGTGTTTCTTTATAGCCCAGAGAATCAAAGGTTTTTTTCTTAACATTTTCGAGTTTCCACTTTTTCTCATCATCCTGCCAGATCATCCGCTGGATAAACATCATCTCAGTTACGCTATCTCCTTGAAAGCTGACAACATCCACGCGGTAACCAATATTTTCTTTGGTATTGTAGTAATTGATTTTAAAAATATTATTCTCTGATTCTTGGCGAAAAAGTCTATTATTATCGACCCGGTCTGATTTACCATCCAAATATTGCGTCTCAAAAGCGATACGGGTTTCATTTGCATTGGGGATCACAAATCCATCCAGAAAACTGATAATCGATGTGGCAAGAAAAGCAAAAGTTAAATAGGGCAGAAGAAGCCGGTAGAGACTGACGCCTGCCGCTTTTAAGGCCGTTATTTCCAGACGTTCGGCCATTTGTCCCGTTAAATACAGGCAGGCGACAAACACCGCCACCGGAATGATCAGGCGAATAATCTCGGGAATGTAATTCAGGTAATAGACACCGAAAATCTGCGCGAATGTAGCGCCTTTGTCGGTAAAGTCTTCGCTGTTTTCCGAAAAGTCGATGACGATAAAAATAAATACCAGCACCATCATCACAAATAGGGTGATGCCAAGCAGCCGGAAAAATATATATCGATCTATTTTTTTAATCACGTTTTTTCCAAAGTTTTGAAAACTTGAACGGAGTGCTGATGCTGAGAACCATAAAAGTACCTACGATACCCAGCAGAATATCAGAAAACCACATTCCGGTGAATGGTGAAATAAAAAGACGGTCGGCCAGTTTTTCGCCCTGGATAATGGAGATCCAGTAAAAAGTTAAAAACACGGTACCGATGAGGGCAGCATATCCTAAATTTCCTTTTCTGGTGTACATGCCGATGGGAGCGCCCAGCAATACAAAAACAATACAGGCAATGGGAATCGAAAACTTTTTATGCACTTCTACTAAATAGCGGGCAATTTTACCAAAGCGCCATTCGGTATCGGTTGCTATATCCTCAACAAATGATTTATAATTTCGCAGTTTTGATAACGCGACATCATGTAATATCTGCTGTTCTTTCTTGTTGTTGAATTGTTGAAGGGCAAGATACCGGCTGTCATATGGTCTTTTTGCAAGTGAATCGGGTCGATTATTCTTAAGTCCTTGGGATTTAATATTTGCCTCAGCCGGGATTATATAGCTTTTACTTTGCGCTAACTTGCTCGTTTGTTTATCAATTTGATTTTGCAGCGAATCAACTACGCTCATCATCGCCTGAATATTCATCGTACGATCATTACGGGAACGATCTGCAGGATTGGATCTGGAAAATGCCAAATCAGAAAGATCGAAGCTTATGCGATATTGATCAAAATCTGTTTCTTCGAAAACTTCTACCATGCGTCCGTTTTTCCGCCGGTCAAGTTTTCGAAGCACCGAGCCGTCTTCGAGATAGAGTGTGATCGTTTGACCGGTTTGTTCGCTTTCAAGCTGGCCTTTTCGTGCTTTGATATATGCTTCCTGACGGTCGCGGGTAGGGTGTTGATAAATTGTGACATCACGCAAAGAATCGGATTCGTTTGTAATCTCCTTAACTAAAAACGTATAGTTGTTGATTCCTTCGTAAAATTCATTTTCTTTGAGATCAAAGCCGGGCTTTTTCAGGCGAATATCAATAAAGAGTGAGCGAGCACGCTGGTTAGCATCAGGTAAAACATCATTGGAAAACCAGACCAGAATAAGCGAAAGTAATACGGCTGCTGCCAGCACCGGATTTATTACATGGATAGGATTTACGCCGGCGGCGCGAATGGCGGTTAATTCATTGAGTTCAGTGAATTTGCCGTAAGCCATCAGACAAGCGACCAAAACAGCCATAGGTACGGCCAAAACGACCATTGAGGCTAAATTGGTGATGATCAGCTCCAGAATTACACCCAACGGCAATCCTTTACCGACCAGCAGGTCGATGTAAAGAATCAGAAACTGCATCAGCAGCAAAAACATCAGGGTAAAAAAGCAAAAGACAAAAGGTCCCAGATGCCGCCTGAGGATATCTAGTTGTAATCTGTTAAGAATGAATTTCATATCTTTATTTTATTGATGCCTAAAATTAGGTCTATGCTTTATTTTTACAAAATGATATTAATTTTAAACAGAGTTCATACTTTCAAGAATAGGAATTATCTATTATAATTCTTCGAGTTACGTTAGGCATTTCAATTTCAAGTCTGAAAATAAAAGGAGCTGTATATAGAGCAATCGCTACCATAAACTTGCTGATAGATTAAATGTGTAATTCTACAACGGTTTCGTGCAGCTCAAAGCATTTTATTTTACAAACTCTTTTATTTTCTGCCTGATTGCATTCGTTGCAATTTCGGAGCAGGGTATGGCACAGGTAGCTCCCGATTCGGTTCGGTCTGATTCCGTTGGTCAGTTGCAGCGCCCATCGACGGTATCTAATCCCTTTCCGCGATCTTTACCTAAGCTATTTTATATCCAACTTCCTGAGGAGGAGACGTATGTTCAGCGTGATTCTCTCGGATTTTATCGCAGCCAGCGGTTTCTATATCAGACGGAAATTGCTTTTCCACAAGTACTGAGTTTTGATGAGTATGCTGAACGCTCAAAGCAGTATTTTATTCAGGAAAATTGGAACCAGCTTATTCTTGAACAGGAAGCGCAGGATCAGCAACAGCGAGGGCTGCTCGATTTTAACCTCGACATTCCCGGGGGAGAAGAATCGGCATTTACCACTATCTTTGGCAAACCGGAAGTGAATTTGAGTATTAACGGGACGGCGAATATGAATGTTGGAGCATCTATTCAGACGCTGGAAAGTCCTGAAATTCCAGAAGATCAGCGTAGGCAGATTGACCCTACCTTTGAACAAAACCTGAAGTTGAATATTCAGGGTACTATTGGTGATAAGCTCTCGATTCAGACAGATTGGGATACTGAGCGTGATTTCGATTTTATGAACCGCCTGAATATTGTCTACCAGGGATATGAGGATGAGATTATACAGCGCCTGGAACTTGGAAACGTATCTATGGAAACGGGCAACTCATTGATCCGCGGGGGTAGCGCCCTTTTCGGTGTTAAATCAGTTGCACAGGTGGGGTCGTTGACGCTGACTTCGGTTCTTTCGCAGCAGGAGGGTGAAGAACAAACGGAAACAATTACCGGCGGTGCTCAGGAACAGGATATCGCTATTCGTCCGGGGGATTATGAATCCGACCGGCACTTTTTTCTGGATTTTTATACGCGTCAGGAATTTGAAGGCAATGTTTCGAATCCCCAGCAGCAGGGACAGGCGCTGCAGCTTACCGAGGTCAATGTTTGGGTGTTGCGGGAGTCCTCCCAATCGCAGCAAGGAGAGCGACAGGCGATAGCGCTCGGGGAGCTAGGGGTTATTCAAAATCCGGACAGTACCTATCTGCCTCCGGATGAAGACCAAGACGCTTTTTCTGATGCCCAGCTTGATCAGTACCGCGATCCCGCCGAAGGAGTTTCCGCTGCTGATTTCGGGGTGGATCCAACAACTTTTGTAGAGGGATATTTTGTGCCTCTGCAACAGGGGACGGATTACCAGTTAAATCGAAATTTGGGGTATTTATCGTTGAATCGAAATCTGGGTGCCCGCCAGGCACTGGCAGTTTCATTTAAATACCGGGATCCACAGACCGGTCAGACGGTTAGTGTTGGTGATGTAAGTCAAGGTGGAAGCAATCGCATTTTTTTAAAGCTGATTCGTCCCCAGTCGATAACAACGACCAATATTCTCTGGGATTTGATGATGAAAAACGTGTATTCACTGGGAGTCGGAAATTTATCCCAAGACGGTCTGGATTTGGATATTAAATATACCGAAGAAAACGTGCCCAGTAGTTCGCTTCCACGGCGGCAAACCATTCTTTTACAGGATTTGGGTCTTGATCGGGTGGACCAGCAGGGAGCGTTGAATCCGGATAATAAAATTGATTTTAGTACCACCGTTTTGAATCCGGCTACCGGAACGCTGGTATTTCCCTACCTGCAGCCCTTTGGGTCACGGGTTGAAGAGCTTTTATCTGCAACGGGTCTTACGCCCGCCGAAATAGAAGATATCACCTTCGATGAGTTGTATACCGAGCGGATAGCGAATGCTAATCAAAATTCGAAAAACAACTTCTACCTTATTGAGGGAACATCTAAAGGTAGCGTTTCGTCCAGTTATACTCTTGGTTATTCGTTGGTTGAAGGATCGGTCAAGGTTTTTGCTAACGGTAGAGAACTGCAGGAGGGCACCGATTATGCTGTTGATTATTCTATCGGAAGTATCACCATTTTAAATGAACAGTACCTGCGCAAAGGACAAGAGATCAAAATAGAATATGAGAATAATCAGCTTACCCAAATTGGTAAGAAAAGTTTTACGGGGCTGCGGGCTGAGTACCAGATTTCCGATAATTTCTCGCTGGGAAGCACCTTTTTTAAACTAAAAGAGCGTCCGCTTCAGGATAAAATCCGCATCGGTGACGAGCCTGTTAATAATTCAGTTATGGGATTCGATGCAGACGCCTATTTTGATGCCCCTTGGTTAACGCGTTGGATAGATAAGGTTCCGTTGTTGCAAACTAAAGAGCAGTCGAGCCTGGCATTCAGCGGAGAGTTTGCTCGCTTGCGCCCCGGGATTTCGCAGACCAGTGCGGTGAACGACGCGATAGATGACAATCGGCTTTTTGAAGATGAAAAGAATGGGCTCTCTTTTATTGATGATTTCGAAGGCTCCGATATAGGACTTAGTTTTACCAATCCATCGCGTTGGAATCTGGCAGCAGCGCCCGCAGCAGTTCCGGGATATGCTCCTGATGAAATCTTCTTTGAGGATAATCCGCCCGAAAATCCGTCCACGACTATCCCTGATAAAATTGCACGCTCGGATCTACGAAGCACGTTTGCCTGGTACAGTATTCCGCAAAATATTGATCAAATTCTTGGCGGCGTAGACTTTACTCCTGAAACGGAACAGGTTAGTGTTACCGATGTGTTTCCCAATCGGGATGTGCTTACCGAGGAGAACTTTATCAGTACACTGGATGTGTATTTTGATCCTACAAAACGAGGGCCGTATAACTACAACGAGGATCTTAGAAATTTGCTGTTAAATGAGCCCGAGCGCACGTGGAGCGGTATGACGACTACCTTGCCCTCGGGACAAGAAGACCTGACTCAGAATAACATTGAATTTCTCGAATTTTGGGTTCAATCGGTACTGCCCGGTGGACGCGCTCCTACGACTGAAGATCTGCAGGATTACGAAGGTAAAATATATATCGATGTAGGGGTGGTTTCGGAGGATGTGATTCCAAACTTTAAAATAAATACAGAAGACGGGCTTGTTCGTCGTCCCAATGATCTGCAAGAGGATAATTTGACGGGTCAGTCACGATCCTATCTACCGGTACCACCGCCGGCCCCTGAAGGACAGTTTTCAAACGAAACACGAGAACTTTCTGATGTTGGGCTTGACGGGGCTCCTAATACCGAAGGTATCGATAACAAAAATGAGCAAAATTTATTTTCTGATTTTATTGAAGCCATGGGTGCTTCTTACGGAATCACCAGTGATGAATATGACGAAATTCAAAATGACCCTTCCAACGATGACTACGTGTATTATGGAGAAAGTCAGGTAGATGGTCGACCTCTCCAAGAACGATTCTGGAGAATGTACGGCTATCATGAGGGCAATACCCCGCCGAATGAAGGGGACAAGCGGGCAGTGACCAATCAGCCTGATACCGAGGGATTGATAACCCCTTCAAATGTAGAACAAAATAACGCTTATTTTCAGTACGAAATTGATTGGAATCCTGCAGATTTCTCTGAGCTTGAACCGGGTTCGGAAGGCACCTACATCGTTGATAAAGTGGATGGGGCAAATCAGCAAGATCGCTGGTATCAGGTTCGAATTCCGCTGCAAGATTGGATCCGAAAGGTGGGGGGCATCGAAAACTTTCAAAATATCTCATATATCCGGGTTTGGCTGTCAGGATATGAAAAGCCTTTTACACTAAGATTTGCCACTTTCGAGCTGGTGGGTAACCAGTGGCGGGATGCTGAAAACGTAAATCAGGAACAAGGAACCACACAGGGTGAGTTCAATATTTCTTCGGTTAATATTGAAGAGAACAGCCAACGTTCACCCATTCCATATCGACAGCCGGAGGGAGCCATTCGTGCGGTAAATCGTGAACGTCAGCGACAGACCGTTGCCAACGAGCAGTCTATCGTTATGAATGTCCAAAATCTGGGTCCGGGAGAGCTTAAAATGATGAAGCGGGTATATCCTGGCGGGTTGAATATGATCAACTATTCGAATGTGCGCATGTTTGTGCACGGAGAAGGGTATGAAAACCGAGGAGACGCCGAGTTGGTTGTGCGTTTTGGCACGGATCTGACAAATAATTATTACGAGTATCGACAGCCGATTTCTCCATCTGATCCGGATTATCCCTACAGCAACGAACAGCTGACCGATCTGAATGATGCCGAACGCCAAATGGAAGCCGAGCAGGTTTGGCTTTATGATGAGAACAGTATGAATATACTGCTTCGAGCGTTCAACGAACTTAAGCAGCTTCGGGATCAGCAGAATGTGAATCAATCAGAGGTTTATGAGTGCACAAACTGTAGTGATTTATTACAGGGTTCGCCTTCGGGGGCCAGAATTGCGATAAAAGGAAATCCCTCGCTCGACCGTGTTGGTGAAATCGGTATGGGAATCCAAAATCCCTTTGATCCCCAAGAGCCGGAGAATGGCGGTATCTCCTCATTAGACGGACAGTTTTGGTTTAATGAGCTTCGCGTTTCCGGTTTTGATAACAAGGCGGGTTGGGCGGCTAATGCCAAAGCCGAAGTGAATCTTGCCGATTTTGCCTCTTTCAATGCCAACCTCAATCGCGAGACCGACGGTTTTGGTGCGCTCGATTCAAGACTGGGACAGCGTCGTCTTTCGGATGTGCTGGCCTATAACCTCAACTCGACTGTGAATATGCATAAGTTGATTCCTGACCGTTACGGCTGGAATATTCCCGTATCCTTATCCACCAGGCGGTCATCATCTACACCGCGATATTTACCCAACCAGGGAGATATTCGGTTGTCAGAATTTAGAAGTGCCGTGAATGCTCGTGAAGATATTGGTGAACAACAGAAGCAAGAGCTTATCGAGCAGCAGGTTCGCGCGAGCCAAACCGTTTCTGAAAGTTATTCGGTAAACATTTCAAACTTGATGAAGTCGAGATCGGAATCGAAGTTTGCCGAATATACCCTGGACAAAATGACAGCAAATTATGTGTTTAACACCACGGAGCGAAGAAATCCGGAGTATATACGGCAGGATAACTGGATTTATAGCGGATCTTTGCGGTACGATCTCAGCTTTCCAACTACGCAGTTATTTCGACCATTTGGCTTTCTGGAAGAGGTAGCGTGGCTGCATCCGCTAGCCGGCCTCCAGTTGGGTTATACGCCCGCATCGATCAATGCATCGGTCGGAATGGATCGCGAATATGATGAGCAGCTTAGGCGTTTTACGGTCGGAGAAACCCAAAGCCCTCTTCAACAATCCCACAGTTTTACCTACAACACCCAATTTGGTTTTGGATATAATCTGACTCCGTCTATAAAGACTACGTTCCGTAGCCGGTCTGTTTTTGATCTGTCTCGCGCAGGTGTTGCACAGGCGGAACCCGGAGATCCTCTGGCGGACTCCACGCGTTTTTCGGTTCGGCCTACTTTTGATGTCCTACAGGATGTAACCTTTGACACCTTATCTCCTCGTCGAAGCAATTACGAGGAGGGTTATACTGCAGGATGGCAGCCCCGGTTAAATAAACTGGAAGCCTTAAACTGGATAAACTATTCGGCGAACTACAGCGGGGGATACCAGTGGAGAAACAGTCCGATGGGATCAAATCTGGGGGCCAATATTACAAATAACCTTTCGCTCAATCAGACGCTGGATTTTGACATCCGAAGTCTGCTAAACGGCATGGAGTGGTACCGCAATTTGCAACAGGATGTCAGAGGTTCTCAGTCTGATGCTGACACAGTGGATGGTTATTCACAGGATGAGCTGGGAAGAGACCTGGCACATATAGGCAAGAAGAGTTTGGCAGCTTTGCTTAGCATCCAATCTCTGGATGTGTCATTCAATATTTCCAAGAATTCGCTGCAGAGCGGTTATAGAGGAGATTCCCAGATTTTTCACATGTTTAGCAGAAGCGGTGATAACTTTTCTCCGCCCTTTTCTTACCGCACCGGTTTTACGGATGAGATCGGGCTTAACCAGCTGATTGATAATCCCAATGAGACATCATCTGTTCAGCTGCCTTTCAACCGAAACATTACCGACGATATTACCGTCGGATCGCGGCTGCAGCCCTTTCAGAATTTAAGTATTGATCTGTCGTGGAACTCCAAATGGAATGAGACGAATACAGAAACCATAACGATCGATCCCAATAATAACATAAGTATTGTAGAAGCGCAGAACGGTTCCATAAGTTCCAGCGTGTGGGCTTTTGGCGGCGGATACGGCGACTTTTTTCGCAAGCAGCTGGGTACGGCATTTGATGATCTTAGTCCCGGAAGCACGGTTATAACCGACACTACAGGTAACGGAGATGGACGTTCAGTTTTGGGAAGGCGAACCTTGCAGGAGGATTTTCGACGAACCTATCTGACGCTGAGTCAAGGTGCGATAGGGCAGCGAAGTTTCACACCGTTTCCGCTACCGGGGTGGCGGGTTACATGGACCGGATTGGAAAACTTTATCCCTTATGTAGGCGATTTTATATCGAGAGCGTCCTTATCACACAGTTACAGCGGTACGTATCGTTTGGGATGGGTATTTAATGCAGATCAAAGTCTGTTGCCGAATATTTCGGTGGGAGCCTACTCTATTACAAACCGCCGCCCCGAATTTGAGCCTAACAGCATCAATATAGAAAAGAAATTTAGTCCACTTTTGGGATTGAATCTTACCTGGCAGTCAAATCTGCGGACGAACCTTCAGTATGAGCACAGCCAAGTAACAAGTCTTGCGCTTTCTAACTCTACGGTTATTGAGCAGGTTTCCAAAGGAGTAAAGTTGACCTTTGCCTATACGGTGCGTGACTTTAAAATCCCCTTTTTCCCGCGCCTGGAGAATGCCGTCGATTTCACTATTAACGGCAGCTATATCGAAGACGTGGAAGAGAAATTTCAGCTGGATTCAGATCTCGATGAGGCATTGAGTGCTCCCCCCGATATGATTAATACCAATCCGGATGACGCTGATTTTTCCGGTACCGTAACGGGCGGTCAAGCGCGTATTAACGGTTCGGCCGTCATCGGTTACCAGTTTTCACAGACCATTCAGGCCAATTTTGAATATAACTACAACCGACTGCTCCCCAAGACTTCCGGAGTTTACGGGCGCACCGACCACGACATCCGGTTTAACATTGTGGTTTCCATTCGTTCGAACTAGATGGATAAGCTGCAGCACTAGAAAAGGGAGATGAAAGAGGGTCGGGATTATTCTGTCGATGTAGATTCGGTTGAGGTAGCAAAATTTGATTTCTTCCGATTGAGAACGGGCAAACTCAGATATCCAATCCCAAGAACCGAAAATATCAGCATCAAAATTGGCAGCCAATCCCCAAAGCGTGAATAAATAGTTTGCGAGGTTAGCACTGGTATTTCATACCTAAAGGTTGTGGATTCCCAGTAGGGGGTTTCGACTTTTACTGAGCCGTCGGGAGAAATAATCCCCGAAATGCCATTATTGGCACTGCGAACAATCCAGCGGTCGAATTCGATGGCCCGCAAACGAGCATAGGCAAAATGCTGCTCGTGTCCGCTGGTATTACCCCACCACCCATCGTTAGTGATAATCGTCAGATAGCCCGCGCCATCGGCGACATAATTGCGAATCCACCCGGGAAATACCGAATCATAACAAATAAGCGCCGGTGTTTTTGTTTCATCCACCGAAAATTGATTGGATTGAAGCCCCTTTCCGTATCCTTGATTTCGGCTCCAATCTACCAAATTAAAAGCATCAATGGTGTTTAGAAATTCGACATATGGGACGCGTTCCACAATAGGCACCAGGTTATGTTTGCGATGCACTTGCACTGACTGATCAGGTGAAAAGCCAAGAGCAGCGTTAAACGGCAAATAAGAGCTTCCGCCGGAGGTATAGGGAAGAGCGGGAGCTTCTTCCGAAGGATAAAATTCGAAAAATGTTGCGCCGGTTATCAGTGTAGCGTTCCATTCTTCGGCGGCTTCGCGAAGTCGGGTTTTGGTGTCGGCGGCCTCACCGCTGAAAGAATTTCGGTTCGACATATTTGTCTGAATGGCGTTCTCCGGCCAAACTATTAAATCAGTTTCGGGAGTACGTGCCGAATCTGTCAATTTTATCAGGTGATCGGCGGCTTCGTTGGGAGAGGGATATCCGCCGTAAGTTTCATACGAATCAAAATTGGGCTGTACGACAACAACCTCTTGATGATTTTCCGGCGGAGTTGAATTCGAAAATAGAGAAATCGCCAGCGACCACAAGGGAAATACGAAGAGGGCACAGCCTA
>CAZYOD010000031.1:0-13850 GCA_964648635.1 uncultured Balneolaceae bacterium
ATAGTAAATGCGGCTGTAAAGCCCCATTACAAAGTCATTAGAAGCTGTCCATGCTTGGTAGTTGTATGAAGGTAATCCAGGATCATTCCATCCGACAACTGCTTCATCGGTTGGAATTTCTTGGGCTACCCATAATTGACGAAGATAGCTCGAGAAGCCTTCGTCGATACCCTGGATGTCAGCATCACCAGCAGGGCCCTGCTGACCGGTTGTTGCAAAACCCGCGTATAATTTAGCAAGTACCTGCCGATAGTTTTCCGGACTTGTATATACAGATTCTGATGTCACCACATCCTCGTCAATGGGAGAAGTGTTTAAGCTATCTACACACGACGTAGCCGTAACAACAAGCAGTGCTACTAGTGCTATTGCGACTATATTAAATTTTGATTTAAACATAATGTGTCGGTTTTAAAAAATTTCAATTAAAAGTTCAGGCTGACTCCGAGTATAAAGGTACGAGGCCGTGGATATACATTATTGTCAATTCCACCGAATACTTCGGGATCTAGCCCGCTGTAATCTGTTATCACAAAAGCATTTTGTACGGTACCCGAAACGCGCAGCGATTGTACCTGATAAAACAAGTTATTGAAACTGTATCCCACGGACATATTATCCATTCGAAGGAAAGATGCGTTTTCGACATAGTGGTCAGACATATACTGCGCATTGCTAAAACCATTGTGGTTAATATCACTCAATGCATTATTTAAATATCCTTGGCTGTTATACATAAACTCGTACACCGTGTGATTGGATGCTACATTGTTATATACGTAGTTACCGAAGTTGGCTCTGGCAGAGAAAGATGCATCCCAGTTTTTGTATTCAAACTTTGAGGAGAATCCAAAGGTAAAATCGGGAGCGGGATCTTTATACCGATATTTGTCATCGGCCGTAATCTGTCCGTCTCCGTTACGATCTACATATACTCCGTCAAGTGGTTTGCCATTCTTATCATATACTTGTTCATACACATAGAACGAACTTCTGGGGTGACCCACACTATGTATCTGGACTGTGTTACCAACGCCGCCTGAAATACCGCCTGTTTCTACTCCAATATAATCTTCGGATTGAACATTGGTGAGCTTGGTGATTTCATTAACGTTATGAGTGGCGTTAAATCCAACTTCCAAATAGGAATCTTCGGTAGATATAACTCGACCGGTAGCACTGAATTCCAGCCCCTGAACTTCGAGCGTACCGATATTTGACAGAATGCGGTTCGTGAAGTTCGTTCCGGCCGGTACAGGAATAACATTTAGCAGATCATCTGTTCGGCGATGGTAAGCTTCAATGGAACCGTATAACCGGTCATTAAAGAAGCCGAAATCCAAACCAACGTTATAGGTTGTGGTCTCTTCCCATTTGAGGTTGGCGTTGTAACCCTCAGGTCGTAGAGTGGTTACAAATTCATTACCAAACAGGTAGCGGGCCGTTGGTTGACTGGCAGTGTATCGGGCAAGGTAAGGATAATCACCCTGGCCAATTCGCTGCTGACCTGTAACACCGTAACCGAGACGCAATTTCAGTTTACTAAGATCCTCAAACCCTTCCATAAAGGGTTCTTCATCGATTTTCCATGCCAGAGCAGCAGATGGGAAAAGTCCCCAGCGCTCATCTTCAGAGAATCGGGAGGTACCATCCTGACGTAATGTAGCAGTTAATAGATATTTATCATTGAACGTATAATTTGCACGTCCAAAGAAGGATACGATGTAATTCTCAGTTTTAAATTCTGTATCCTCATTGACAACCAGAGTGTCTGAAGTATTGAAATTGGTAACGTAATTTGAGCTTTCCTCATAATGATGTTCCCAGGAATACCCTGCGGTTACATCTAAGTCACTGTTGATAGAATTCAGCTCTTTCTTATAATTGAGGTAGAAATCCAGTAACTCATTCTCTTTACGCTGATCGTATGAGGTACGAGTACCATTCGGTTGACCTGAACCGACGTATTCAAAAGCTGCATCATCAGTGACTAAATAATTACCGTCCCCAACATCAGAATAGTCATATCCCAAGTTAAGCGTTGCAGTAAGGTTTTCCTCAATAGGAAGGGCATAATCGAACTTAGCACTACCTATTGTTCGGTAAACGGTTGATTCATCAGTGGTTTGCTCCAACAGTGCCAATGGGTTGGAGGGAGCAATAGATATTGGATTGCCATTTTGATCGGTCCACACATAATAATCGCCAAATGAATTATCTGCGTTAACCGGTTTTGTGGGATCGTAGGTAACGGCCGACCCGATAGCACCCCGGTTGGCAAAACGATTATCAACGTAAGATCCTTTCAGGTTAAGGTCTACTTTGAGATCATCATCCAGAAAAGTCGGATTTACTGCTATTGAACCTGTCAGCCGATCCATACTGGATGTTTTGAGAATTCCATTATTTCCGTTGAATCCTAAGGAAAGGCGATAGGGAACGTTGTTAAAAGCTCCCGACAAGCTAATATTATGTTCCTGACTGACAGCATCTTCATAAATTTGATTTTGCCAGTCGGTATTAGCTTCACCAAGTAATTGTTCAGCAGATGGATTAAGATGGTTTTCTACGGTCGAGCGAAATTCATTAGCCGAAAGAACATCCACTTCTTCGGTTTTTGTCTGATAAGAGAGCTTGCCGGTATAGGATACTGATAATCCCTGTCCTACACTACCTCTTTTAGTTGTAATTAGTACCACACCGTTAGAAGCTCGAGAACCGTAAATGGCCGTTGCAGAGGCATCTTTTAAAATGGTAACTGATTCAATATCATTGGGATTTATGGTATTCAGTGGATTTCTCATCCCTGAAACGCCTCCTCCGTCCAGCGGTACGCCATCAACAACAAAGAGCGGATCATTACTGGCAGACAAAGAGGAACCTCCGCGAATTCGAATGGTTGTACCGCTTCCGGGGGCACCATCATTTGATGTTACAGTAATACCGGCTGACTTACCTTGGAATAGTTCCCCGGCATTGGTAATTGCACCTTCATTAAAATCTTCCGAATTGACGGAAGTAACCGATCCGGTGTTATCACCAACATCTTGTGTACCATATCCGATTACCACAATATCTTCCAGTTGTTGCACATCGGGCGAAAGCGAAACATTTACCGTCGTTCGATTATCAACCGGTACTTCTTTATTTATATAACCGACAAATGAAAAAATCAAAACCGCATCAGAAGAGGGAACGGTAATTGAGTAACTCCCCTGTGCATCGGTTGACGTACCGCGACTCGACATTTCCTGAACGGTAATATTGACTCCGGGCAACGTTTCGCCGGTTTCAGCATCAGTCACTGTACCTGTGACAGTGGTCTGAGCTAAACCGGGTAATGTGAAACCCAGTATGAGACATGATGTAATCAGTAACTTCTTTATAGGTATCATAGATTTGAGTTTGAATTTAATTGGTTAACCGCAACGTTTATAATTGAGATGTGTGGTTTATTTAAAGCCATTTGACCCCTTTTACTTCTTAACCGAGCTAATTGATTAATAAATCAGTTCGGTATTTAACCTAATATATACTGTGAAATACATTAAAATGTAAGCGCTTACATTACACTCTTATCTAACAATTTATAAGGAGATATTCAAGGATGTTATTACTGTTCTTTATTTTTGAAAAAGGTTTTATGCAGATTTAATTAATTTTATTATGAAATGATTATTTGAGCTAATCGGTTATCCAAACTGCGAATGATAAAAGAATAGAATACTATGAGTGAGCTTCATGACAAGGTAAAAACCTTGGGCCAGCTTAAAGAATCGGGCTGGGAAACAATGTCGGTAAAAGAAGAAGTTCGTAGAAACCTGATCAAAAAGTTAGAGGGGGATGAAACCCTTTTCCCTGACATTTTGGGATACGATAAATCCGTAATACCTCAGTTGCAGCATGCACTTTTAGCCCGACACGATATTATTTTGCTGGGGCTTCGCGGGCAGGCGAAGACAAAGATCCTGCGTCAGCTCGTTTCCCTTCTGAATGAATATATGCCCATTATTGAGGGCTCTGAAATTAATGACGATCCCTTTAATCCCATCTCTAAAAAGGCCAGAGAGCTCGTTAATGAAAAGGGCGACGAAACACCTATTCGGTGGATACACCGCAGTCAGCGTTACGGGGAAAAGCTTGCTACTCCTGATACGGCCGTTGCCGATCTGATCGGAGATATTGATCCCATTAAAGCGGCGGCAGAGAAGTTGACCTTGGCAGATGAAAATGTGATCAATTTCGGTCTGGTACCGCGAACAAATAGAGGTGTTTTTGCAATTAACGAACTGCCTGATCTCCAGCCGAGAATTCAGGTGTCGCTTCTAAATATTATGCAGGAACGTGATATTCAGATTCGCGGCTTTAATGTTCGGATTCCACTGGATGTACTGATGGTTTTTTCAGCCAATCCTGAGGATTACACCAACCGTGGAAGCATTATTACACCGCTTAAAGACAGAATTGACTCCCAAATTCTGACCCACTATCCGCGAAATATTGAGACAGGCATGCAAATTACACAACAGGAAGCCTGGGTTAATCGGGACGGAGGCATTAAAGTACATGTGCCATCACTTATAAAAGAATTGTTAGAGCAGGTGGCCTTTGAAGCACGTCAATCAGAATATATTGATCAAAAAAGCGGGGTATCCACACGTCTTACCATAACAGCTATGGAACAGTTGATATCCGCTGCCGAGCGACGAGCTATAATGAATAGTGAAAAGGAAGCAACTGCTCGTATTACAGATGTCTTTCATATGGTTCCCGCCCTTACGGGAAAGCTCGAGCTTGTGTATGAAGGGGAGCAAGAGGGCGTACTGAATGTGGCCAAGCATATTATCGGTAAAGCGGTAAAGAAGATTTTTAGCAAAAAATTTCCTGATCCGGAAAAACAGAAAAAAAAGGAGGGAGCGAGTATTTACAAACCGGTACTTGATTGGTTTGCCAGTGGCAATACACTGGATTTGACGGATAGTCTGAGACAGCAGGAATATGAGCAAGCACTGAATAGGGTCGAAGGACTTTCAAAAGTCGTTGAAAAATACGATGAGTTGGAAACGAGTCAGGATAAGTATGTGTTGATGGATTTTGTTATCGAAGCGATGCATCAAAATTCGATGCTTGGAAAAGAGGATCTTGATGATGCTCGCACTTATTCTGATATGTTGGGCAGTATGTTGGGGTCTATGGATGACCTGGATGATTTCGAGGATTTTGATCGATGAATGTAGCGTTGCAAGTACCCTTACAATGCCTTATCTTTATCCACCTGAAATTAAGCAATAAAGAAATTAACTGATCCAATGAAAGACGGAATTCACCCAGAATACAAAGAAATCACGGTTGTAATGAGCGATGGGACCGAGTTTAAAACTCGAAGTACCATGAATACAGCAGATGGTGTCTATCGCAGCGAAGTTGATTCTAAAAATCATCCGTTTTACACCGGCAACATGAGCTTTCAGAAGAAAGCCGGTCGTATCGATCGCTTTAAGAAGCGTTACGGAAAGAAAGACTAAGTTTTTGATATTTTTGGATTTAAGGATGCATTTCAATTGCGGGATGCATCCTTTTTTATTTTAAACAGCTTCATTTCAACTTATGCAGTTAAATCGATATACCGTTGGACCGTTTGCAGAAAATACTTATCTGCTTAGTGAGGGGTCGGAGACATTAATTATTGATCCCGGTTTTACTGAAGAAAAAGAGTACGAACGAGTTAAATCTCACATCCAAAAAGAAGGGCTGAATCCCATTGCCATCGTGCTTACTCACGCTCATGTCGATCACGTAATGGGCGTGCAAAAGGTACTCGATGATTATGACCTTCCGGTTTATTTGAGTGATAAAGATCGCTATTTATGGGATAATTTCAGTTCACAGGCTGCCATGTTCGGTTTACGGACCGAAAGCTTCTCTTTTGATCCAAAACCGTTAGAAGTACAGCCCAACTGGGAGATAGGTAATTTTACTTTTGATATTCGATATACTCCCGGACATTCGCCCGATCATGTATCGCTATACAGCAAACCCGAGGAAATAGTTATTGCGGGAGATGCACTGTTTAAAGAGGGAATAGGACGTACAGATCTGTATAAAGGAGATTTTAAAGTACTCGAAAAGTCGATCCGCGAGCAATTGTACGCCTTACCGGATGAGACTGTGGTATATCCCGGTCACGGGCCGGAAACGACTATTGGTCACGAAAAGAAGTCGAATCCGTTTGTAAAAGCGAATTAGATAGGCTGGCTAACTTTCCTCATCATCATTTTCTTCTTTCAACTTACGAAGGCGGCCAATCTGGTCATTATAATGATCGGTCTTATCTCTGTTGAGCTTCTTTAACCTCTCATAGGTACGAATTGCCGCATCAGTTTTACCCTGTTTTTCATGGATTTTAGCAAGCGTCTCTGAAACAATATCATCCACATTGTCCGGTGAAATAGCACTTTTCAGCTCTTCTCCTTCTTGCTGGTTTTCTTTTGGACGAATTCGTTCAGATTCTACAGCAGAAAGCTTTTGGATAAGAGAATCGAGATTTAACACAGGGCCGGGCGAATTATCGGGTTTCGGAGTTTTCTTAGTAGTGGATATGGAGGTATCGGGAGTCCAGGCATCAAAAGCTTTTGGATGGCTGAGGTAATAGTGAAGCTTCTGGAAAAAGGGGCTGCCCGGAGCATAAATTCGCGCCCTAAGTGCTTCTTCAACAGCTTGATCGTCCATCCCTTTAAGATGATAAAACCAAGCCAATAGAAAATGACCCACAGCATCGGGGCCGCGTTTTTTTAACTGTTTTCTAAGTCGCTTAATTGCTTGCATCGAATCTTCTTCAAAATGCTCGGCATAAGAGGCCAGCGACTCAGGAATATCGAATGGCAACTGAGGCATGAATTAAATTTTACTGGATTTGTAGCGCGTCTCTATTATACGAATTGATAACCTTGGCAGTCAAAAGAAAAGTTAGAATTCTACCATCCGCTTACAGCATCATTAAACATGTTGTTGGCAATTTGACTGAGCGCCTCTTCGGCAGCAATCGTTTCTCCTTCAATGGGATTTTCATTTGTGTCATAGGTTGCCGATTCGCTAAACGATTTACTCCATTCCGCTTCATCCTTATTCGTATATTGAAAAGTTGCACGAACGCCAATAGTAACTTCGTTTAAGCTGGTTTGTTCTTCGCCGGTAATGCTGAACGTCTCATTTGCATAGCTGATGATCGAGCCTTCAAGGACAGCATCCGCAGATGCACGTGTGTTAGTTAGCTGAAGTCTTGTCTGATTGATAAAACGATCCACAAGAGCTTCATTAAGGCGGTCAGTTAAATTTCCCACACCGCTGGAAGACTGATTAGCAAAAAAGGGGATGTAGATAGAATTAACGTCCTCGGGAATAGAAGTCCCGGTAAAGCTGTATCGGAAACAGCCGCTTAGCACAAAGCACAAAAGCAGCAGAGCTGTAAGAGTTGATTTATTGCAAGTCATATTGGTCAAGCTTGCGGTATAGGGTACGTTCACTTATGCCGAGCGCTTCAGACGCTTTTCGGCGATTGCCGTCAAATTTACGAAGTGCCTGCTCAATTAAAAACCGTTCTGTTTTTTCTATGGATGGAATTTCATCAGCGTTAAAAAAGTCAGAGAAGATGTTTTGTTCGGTTTGTTCTTCCGAAATATCAGCTTCGGCATAGGATTGCACGCCTCCGATTTCATCTTCAGCCGCACTGCCTATATCTACATCCGCCATATCATTTTGACCAAATTCATCTTTAATATTTTGAGGCAGAGCTTTCATATTCTTCTGCGAAAATGTCGAATACAGAAATGTGCCCAGCATCTTTTTAAGATCACTGATATCGCTTTGCAATTCTACGAGGGCACGGAAAATAAGTTTTTGGTCGTCATCGCCAATTGCTCCATTGGCTCCACTTTTTCTCTGTTGATCGGCCAAGACAGGTAGATTATCTGCAGAACCGGTATGTTGACGACCTTTAAGATATTTCTGAAGTTTTTCTGTGTCGATGAATTGAGATTTTTCCAACACAACCAACTGTTCGGCAACATTGCGAAGCTCCCGAACATTACCGGGCCAGCGATAGGAGACAAGCAGTTCTTTCGCTTCATCAGAAAAGCCCTTGAAGACAGAATCGTATTTGGCAGAGAATTCTGTAACGAATTTTCTGAATATCGGGATGATATCATCAGGTCGTTCGCGGAGAGGAGGAAGCTTAATTTTGACGGTATCCAAGCGGTAGTAAAGATCTTCGCGGAATGACTCATCCTGAACGAGTTGCCACAAGTCCTTATTAGTAGCGGCAATAACGCGAACGTCCGTATGACGTGATTTACTTGAGCCAACGCGAAAATATTCCCCCGTTTCCAAAACGCGAAGCAGTTTTACCTGAACATTGGCAGGCGTATCGCCGATCTCGTCAAGGAAAATCGTGCCGCCGTTGGCTTTTTCAAAATATCCTTCGCGTGCTTCATGGGCCCCGGTAAAGGCTCCTTTTTCGTGTCCAAAGAGTTCGCTTTCAATAATCCCTTCGGGAATTGCACCGCAGTTTACAATGACCAAATCATCGTTTTTGCGACGGCTAATCTCATGAATTCCTCTGGCCGTTATATCTTTACCGACTCCGCTTTCACCTTGCAAAAGGATAGTAATATCTGTATCAGCCACCTGAATGACTTTGTCGATAACCTGCTTCAGGGCAGCCGATTCGCCGATAAGTCCAAATTTTTCTTGAAATGCTTCGCGATCCATAGGGAAGAAGCGTCGTTTCTAAACAGTTGATATTTACTCTTCGGATAACCTCAAAGGTAATAATTACTCTATTAGATACATAAATATATTGGGCAAAGAATATCGAATTCTAAAACAAAGTGTAGATAGGTACAATTCGTAAAACTTCAATCTTTTGCTCAAAACCTTTGCCGAATAAATTTTAAAAAAGTAGGTAACCTTTTTAAAAGTCAGTCGTCATATGGTTGCATAACAATCAGCGTCTGTAATATTAAGCATATTATTTTATTTTCAGTTTGATTTATCAGACAAAAATAATGCATGGATCAGCGCGAAAAAGAACTGCAGTTAGTACGGCAAATACTGAGTGGGGAGCGTGGCGGTTACCGCACGCTCGTGGATCGTTATGCACCGATGGTATTTAGTGTGGTTAACCGGTTTGTCGATACCGAAGACGATGCAGAAGAATTGGCTCAGGAAATATTTGTTAAAACTTATGAGCGATTGTCTTCCTTTGAAGGAGGATCAAAGTTTTCTTCCTGGCTTTATATGATAGCAATGAATCACTGCCGCGATTATGCGAAAAACGTTCGCCGGCAAAATAGCAGGTTCAGTGAAATGGAAGAGCACGTACTGGATGAAAAATTACAGCATGATGATTCGCCGGAACAGGAAGTAGAAAGGAAAGAATGGATTGATGTTCTACGAGATGGATTAACCAGCATCAATCAGGATTATGCCAAAGCTTTTTTAATGAAATATGATGACAACATGAGCTACCAAGCGATGTCGAAGCGGCTTAATGTTTCTGTAAGTGCGCTGAAAGTGCGCGTATATCGTGCTAAGAAAGAGCTAAAGACCTTTATTGAAAGCCAAGGTGAATATTATGGATAAGGATAAACTTTTACGCCGGTATTTGGACGGTGATCTTTCACCGGAAGAGGAACAAAAGGCATTACATATGATTGCGGATGATCCCGAAATGCGATCGATGTTACGTTTTGAGCAAAAACTATCGGACTCGTATTCTCCGGGAATTTTTATCGAGGAATCACCTATTCCTGAGGGATTTGCAGACCGCGTGATGCACCGTATCGAGCAAAAAGAACACGATGTCGATGTTGCCACTGATGGATTTTTAGAAAAGGTAAAATCGTGGTATCGACAACTGTGGGTTCCGCAACAAGTACAGTGGCGGCCGGTTTACGCTTTTGCGTTGGCTTTTCTTGTGTTGATATCGTTGTCTTATCCGCTGATGATGACTCAGAATCAGATAGCGACAACAGATCAATCCAGTGTTCAAAATGTAAATCAGTCTATTCAGCAGGTATCATCCGGGGCTGAGGAAGTGATGCTCCGATTTGTATATATCGATGAGAAAGCCAATTCAGTGGCTGTAGCCGGTGATTTTAACAACTGGGAGCCTGTAGAGTTGGAAAAGAAAACTCTGAACGGAGAAACGGTATGGACTGGGTTGGTTTCGATGAGCCGTGGAGAACACAATTATATGTTTGTAAAAGACGGGAAGAAGTGGGTCACAGATCCGCTTGCACCGGTGCAGCGTGACGATGGTTTCGGGAATAAAAATGCAGTTATCTATATATGAGAATTATACTACTGATTATGTTGATATCAGTTATCGGAATAACAACGAGTAAAGCCCAACAGTGGCAAAGCGTGGTATCGCTGGATTCACGTATCGGCTACTCCACGAATACGTATCTCAATCCTTTTTTATCGGAATGGGATTCGGGACTTGAATCGGGATATAATTTTACCTCTGCCATTATGCAATCTTACTGGAGTAACAGTGATCATTCCTTATCTCTGACCGGAGGTTTGCTTTTTGAACCGGTTTTCAGTCAAAACGAAAGTTGGAAAGGCGGCCTTGCTGTAGCTGATTATCAATATCGATTTTCTGGAAAGTTTAGTGCAGGTGTAGAGACCGGATCCAGTCATTTTACTTCTGCTTACAGTCGGACAATTTCCTGGATCCAACCAAAAATAACCTGGTTTGCGTCGCCATTTACGCTTCTGCGACTAAAGGCCGGATCCAATTTTATGAACTACGAAAATTATACTGATGGGCAATCCGGTAGCAGCCGATTTGATTTATACGGATTGGAGTTTGAAACCTGGCCGGGTTATCAATGGCAGTTCACAGCCGGTTTGTACGGTTCAATGGATACGTTACCCTCAATCCAGGAGGGGTTCAATGCACGGTCATCAATTGGATATCATTTTAACAATGGAGCAACAATCAGTTTGAATGCTGATTTGGAACAGTATCAAATAGAAACAACAACAGATGGGGGCGGGGGCGGAGCTCCGGTAGGCGGCGGGCCGATCAATCAGCCCACAACGACTACGATAACTGATACTGATCGCATATTCCGATTTGGTATCAACGGTACTGTTCCGCTCAACGAACGATTTTCGGTTTTTACTTCTGCCGAAATGCTTCGTTTTATTTCGGAAACCTCGGGTGCCGTTACCAACGATTATAAAGTTTCGGGCGGTGTTCGATTTAGTTTTGATCCCGGAATTGGAAGTTCCGGCAGACAGGTGACTCCTGAATGGGAAAACGGAAGAGATAAGCAGGAGGTAAAAATTAAATATCCGGCTGAGGGGCGATTGTATTTAGTTGGAGAATTTAACAATTGGGATAAAACCGGAATCGCTCTCAGAAAGCAATCTGGAAACACCTATGTGGCCCAGCTCAAGTTATCACCCGGGGCCTATGAATATAAGATCCTCGTAAAACAAGGGGATTCCGAAGAATGGGTAGAGTTTTCTAACGAGACTTATACCGTCAATGATGGATACGGAAGTGAAAATGCAATTTTATTGGTTGAATAAAACAGGTAAGCATTATGAAATTTTCTAACAAAATACTGACACTGTTCCTTACTGGAATTCTTCTGACTGCCGGGCATTTGTATGCGCAGGAAACTGATGCCTCGGGATGGATTCAAAAGGCGGAACAAGCGGGAATTGAACAATCCGTTTTGTCTGAACTGCAAACCAGAGTTCAGAGTGGTGGAATTAACGCAGAACAACTTGAATCAATTATGACGTCGGCCATTGCGATGTCAGAAGAGAATTTGCCGGCCGAAATGGCAATTCAAAAGGCACTTGAAGGGTTCTCGAAAGGTATCCCGGGAGGCCGTGTTCTTTCAGTTGTTGATAAAGTGCATAGTAGCACAAGTCAGGCCGCTAAAGTCGTAGATCCCTGGATGGAGAGACCTCAAGTTGAGCAAATGGCAGCTCGATCAGAAGGGTCGATGTCCCCGGATAAGTTTAGAACTGAGCTTACGAAAGCTACCTCCAAATCTTTTATGCAAAATTTACCTGCGGATGCGGTAACTGAAATTCTTTCACAGATTGGAAACGAATCTATTCTATCTAAGGCTGGTCCTTCTGATATTGTAGCTGCTATGGGGATTTTGCCGGACTTGCCGCAGTCTGCCAATAATGCTGAATCTTCAGGAAAGTTTATTGTTCAAGCACTTAAAGAAGGTTTTAAAGCTAATGATTTGCAAAAATTGCCTTCGGCAATTAAAATAGCTCAGCAGAGAAGTCAATTGCCGGCCGCTTCGGTAGTTGAAGGTATTGCAGGTCAACTGCGGGGAAATATACCGGCCAAACAGATTTTGCAGAACCTTTTTAATGGAAATGTGGGGGGAGGTCCTCCCGGCAACATCCCCAAAGGTTTGGAAAACAGACCTGATAGGGGCCAAAATGGTGGCAATAATAGCTCAACCGGGTAGAATATCAATATACATTACAGACTTCGAAAGGGTTGCTTCTTAAGCAGCCCTTTTTATGACCAAAAAAATAATTCAAAAAAATCAGTAACCTTTTTTAAAGTCGATCGTCACACGTGTAGAAATGGGAAAACTCTCAAAAATAAATATCATTTAACTAAATAAGGGTAATTATGTTACGTACAAAGATACTATCACTGCCATTTGCACTCTTTTTCGCAGCTTCTGTCCTTCTTGTCGGTTGTGGGACCGGATCCAATAGTGGATCGGGATCTATGACTGTTGAAATGACGGATGCTCCTATTGATTCTGCGGATGCCGTAAACGTGTTTATAGAACGTGTTGAGGTTAATAAGGAAGGTAGCGCAGAAGGTTGGGTAACTCTTAATGAGCCTCAACAAGAATACGATTTGCTTGAACTTACTAACGGAGCAACAACCGTTATCGGAAGTTCCGAACTCGAAGCCGGTACTTACCAACAAATCCGCTTGATCTTAAGTCAAGATGGCCATAGCGTTGAAGTTGACGGCAAAGTTCATGATATGATGGTGCCAAGCGGACCACAAACCGGCGTTAAACTTAATATCAATGCCGAAATCCAAGAAGATATTGAATATGTCTTATTGCTGGATTTTGATGCAAGTCGATCTGTGGTTGAAGCCGGACAGAATAATCCTGAGGTGAAGTATCTCTTGAAGCCTGTTATCAGTGCTAAGGAAAAAGCGATCACCGGGAATATTGAAGGTACGGTTAACCCCGCTGATGCTGAACCGTTAGTATATGCTATTGCTAATTCTGATACACTGGCATCTACTGTTGCAGATACCGCAGACGGATATTTCAAACTTATTGGTTTGGAAGAAGGCAGCTATACAGTGTCTGTTGATCCGCGAAATGACGACTATCAGTCGGCAGACGAAGAAAATGTGGGCGTTACCGTTGGGGAAACCAATGATATAGGAACGATTGAACTTTCAGCCAACTAGAAATCGATTTACGTTCCCGAAGCACAGGCTCGTATCCTTAGAGGATGCGGGCCTTTTTTATTTTCTGTCGGGAATTAAAACGGTGAAATGAGTTAGGCGGTAACCGTTTCTAAGCTCCAAGGGAGTTATATTCTGCACGGAGAGGCAATTCTTTAGTTAATCTGTTACTTACTGTTACTTAGTAGTTACAGTTACGAAAGATCAAGCAGTAACGGTTTCCTGCTCAAACTCTTGAATACTGCTCTTCTTGATAGGGTCAGCCATTAGGGTGGCAGATGTGCAATCGGTAATCGCTACTTCTACATAGTCGCCTTTTTCATAATCTTTCAGACCCAGTACCCGAACATCCCGC
>CAZYOD010000032.1:0-13281 GCA_964648635.1 uncultured Balneolaceae bacterium
TTTTCATCTTATTTGTCGGTTGTCAGCCTCAAGAAAATAATACCCTAACACATGAGGCTGACAGAGCAAAAAGATTAGTAGCTGATGAAGCAATGGTGAGTTCAGCTCATCCTTTAGCCAGTGAAGCTGGTCTTAAAATGTTAGAAAATGGAGGTAATGCTGTTGATGCGGCCGTGGCCACCGCCTTTGCTCTTAATGTAGTAGAGCCGAATATGTCTGGGATTGGTGGCGGAGGTAGTATGCTTATCTGGAATCAACAAAATGAGGAAGCCGATTACGTAGATTTTTATACTGCAAAAAGAGCCGAATCTTATATTAAACTAAATCATGATCAATATAATGAGGATGATTTTAATTTATTATCGACCGGAATTCCCGGTACGGTTGATGGTCTGTTGCAGACCCTGGAACGTCATGGAACTATGAGTCGCGAAGAGGTTATGAAGCCGGCAATACAATATGCTACCGAAGGGTTTGCTGTGTATATGACGCTTGCGCAATTTATCCGGGATAATGAAGAAAAACTTACTCGGTATAAAGGAGCTAAAAAAACATTCTGGCCGGAAGGTGAACCTTTGAATGTGGGTGAGATTTTAAAACAACCCGAACTGGCAGAAACACTTCAGGATATTTCAGATAGTGGAGCTTCGGCCTTTTATGAAGGACAGAATGCCAAAGATATGATTGAGGTCCTAAATGAAGCAGGGAATCCGGTGTCCATGAAAGACTTTGCTGAATATGATCCTCAATGGAATAAGGCTCCTTTATGCGGCAGTTATAAAGATTATACTGTTCTTTCAGCTCCTCTACCTCAAACCGGATTTTATATAATTCAGGCGCTGAATATTTTGGAGAACTATGACCTTAATCAAATGGGACTGCCAACGGTTTCGTCAGAATCGTTTGATATATTAAGTTCTACAATGAGGTTAAGTATTGCAGATAGGCGTGAATATGTTACAGATCCCAATTGGGAGGAAATACCGGTAGAAGGATTGATTTCTAAGGATTATGCCAATAAGCGTATGGAACTCGTGGGGACTGGCTCAGTGCAAGAAGAGATCAGACACGGGGAGCCATTTATGGATTCTTCAGTAAGTACTTCGCCGGAATGTAACAAAGAAGCCAATGCTGTAGCCAATGGAAATCAGCAATCTAAAGATTACCAGCTGGCCAATTATGCCGGGCCAGGTGTAACTACAAGTAGTACAACCCCGCAGTACGATGAGGCAGAGAATGCAGGTGAGACCACTCATATTTCTGTCGTTGATCCTGATGGAAATGCTGTTTCACTGTCAACGACGCTGAGCCATGTGTTTGGTTCTGGCGCGTGGGTAAACGGATTTATATTAAACAATTCTGGATTTGACTTTTCGGATTTCAAAGAGGACGAATGGAGCTCGGAGCATTCATATCGCATTCGCGCCTCAACCATTTCTCCGACCATTATTCTAGACAAAAATAACGAGGCGCGCCTGGTTGTCGGGGCTCCGGGCGGGGGCAGGATACCCACCGCTATTGTGCAAAATATTCTGTATATCCTTGAATATGATCTGGATCCGCTCGACGCTGTTAATATGCCCCGTATCTTCCCGAGTAGCTCCAATGCGGAAGTTCAGATTGAAAAAGGATTTGATAATGATAATTTAGTGGAGTTGCACGATCTTGGATACGACCTGCAAGCGCTCTCCCAAGGATATGCCAGGTTGTATTTGATATCCAGAGAAGATGGGAAACTCATCGGTGTTTCGGATCCGCGTCATGATGGTGAACCACGTGGATTTTAAAAAATAGTAATTCAGGAAATTTTAGAGTTAATCTATTATGTGTAAAAAAATAGGTGGTATTACCTTTACATCACTTTTACTTTTCCTTTTCGGTTTTGCAGGATCTACTTCAGCACAGCAAAGTGAAAGTCAGATTACGGAGAAGTACCATAATGAGATCGAAGAGATAGCAGCTGAGGCTTCAATAAAAAAAGCATTCAATTTTATCGAGGAGATTGATACAAAGACAACCAATGATCTCATTATGCTGACTGAGATTCCCGCTCCGCCTTTTAAGGAAGATAAGAGGGCTCACAAATATTCGGAAATGCTCCGGGAAGCCGGTGCCGATTCTGTCTGGAAAGACGAAGAAGGGAATGTTATAGCCCTGCGAAAAGGAACAGAAGGGAATCAGACCGTTGCACTTGATGCTCACTTGGATACGGTATTCCCCGAAGGAACGGATGTGACTGTAAAAACAAAGGGAGATACGTTGTATGCTCCGGGAATCGGAGATGACACCCGGGGGATGATGGTAGTTCTAACTGTTCTACGAGCCCTGGAGCAGGTGGATATTCAAACAAAAAATGATGTTCTCTTTGTTGGTACAGTCGGTGAAGAAGGACTGGGAGATTTACGGGGAGTCAAAAACCTTTTTGGTGATAACGGACCCGGTATTGATTACTGGATTGCCGTTGATGGGGGTGGTTTGGACCGAATTATAAACAAGGGGCTCGGATCCCACCGTTACCGGGTAACGTTCAAAGGGCCAGGAGGCCATTCCTGGGGAAGCTTTGGGTTGGTCAACCCTGCCCATGCTTTGGGGAAAGCCATGCATTTCTTCAGCCAGGAAGCGGATGCCTTTACACAGGACGGACCAAGAACCAGTTATAATGTTGGTCGGATAGATGGTGGCACATCGGTAAACTCTATTCCTTTTGAAGCCTCAATGGAAGTAGATATGCGGTCGGTCAGCGATCAGAAGCTTGAACAGATCGATAAAATTTTTCAGGAAACTGTAATGAAGGCGTTAGATGAGGAGAACAACATGCGACGCCAAGGACCCGAATTAACGGTCGATATTGAAATGATTGGAGATCGGCCGTCCGGTGAAATTGATCCTGAGACTTCCTTGGTCCAAAGGGCAATGTCAACATCCCAATTTTTTGGTGCGGATCCAGTCTTGAGCAGAAGCTCAACAGATTCCAATACGCCGATATCTAAGAATATTCCAGCAGTGACAATTGGAAGAGGAGGAGATGGAGCCAACGGGCACTCGCTCAATGAATGGTGGCTCAACAAAGACGGACATATTGCTATTCAGCGAGCTTTGCTGCTATTGGTGAGTCAGGCAGGGCTCCAAAAATAATTCCTACGAACAAGAAATATTCACGCATTTTTTCGAAGTGATGGTTGTAACCGACTGTCCCAGAATAAAATCACAAGCGTATATCGATGTTTAAAAATAAGAAACTCCATATTTACAAAACGACAATACTTTTTTTCATCCTTGTAATGGCAGGTATGACGGCTTATAGCCAGGTGCCTGAGCCTTCGGAGGTATACGGTTTTGAAGTTGGTGCCGATTATAAGCTAGCGGACTATAACCAAATGCTGGATTATTACGACCGGTTGGATCGGGCCAGCAACCGGGTTAAAAAAGTGACCATAGGTGAAACAGTGTTGGGCAAACCTATGATTTTGCTGTTCATTTCCAGTGAAGAAAATTTGGATGAGCTGGAAAAATATCGCAGGATTAGCGAAAGGTTGTCCCGGGCCCGCATCAGTAATGAAGAAGCCGAGGAGCTTTCCCAACAAGGAAAGGCGGTTGTTTGGATTGACGGAGGTATGCACTCTACCGAACTGGCTCACGGGCAGATGACTTCAGAGTTGGCGTACAAAATTGCTACTGAAGAGACTTTGGAGATGAAGAAGATTCGGGATAATGTCATTACCTTATTAATGCCGGTAATGAATCCCGATGGACTGGATATTGTAGCAAGCTGGTATCGTAAAAACTTGGATACGCCTTTTGAGACTACAAGTCCGCCGTGGTTGTATCACCATTATGTAGGGCATGATAACAACCGTGATTGGTTTATGAATAATATGCCCGAAACCTACCATGTCAATGAAGTGCTCTATAATGAATGGTATCCTCAAATTGTTTATAACCATCATCAGACTGCCCCTTCCTGGGCGCGTATCTTTCTGCCGCCATTTTCCGATCCTGTCAATCCCAATATTCATTCGGGAGTAACTACGGGCGTAAACCAGGTTGGATCCGCTATGGCACAACGATTTGCACTCAAAGACATGCCTGGTGTAGTCTCCGACAACAGTTATACTATGTTTTGGAATGGTGGCGGACGTACCACACCTTACTATCACAATCAGATCGGTATTCTTACGGAGACGGCCCATGCCACCCCCACCCCCCGTTTTTATGAGCCGGATTCTATGCCCGATAAAATTGGGAGCGGTATTCCCACCGACGGGACGGATATCTTTTATTCCGATCCTTGGGAAGGAGGAGAATCTCATTTTCGGAATGCTGTTGATTATATGTTGACTGGATCGATGGCTGTACTGGATCTGGCTGCTGAACGAAAAAGCCAGTTTCTCTATAATATTTACAGTATGGGACGTGATGGTATTGAAGAAGGAGATTCGGGTGATCCGTATGCCTATGTGATTCCGCCCGAACAATGGGATAAAGGCGAAGCCATTGAGCTGGTTAATATTCTAAAACAGGGTGGAGTAGAAATATACCGGGCAGAACGTTCTTTTAAGGTTGGCGACAACGAATATCCGGTTGGCTCATTTATCGTAAAGGCAGGTCAGGCGTTTCGGCCTTTTGTATTGGATATGATGGAGCCGCAGGACTACCCCACGCGACTCCAATATCCGGGTGGACCGCCTGATCCTCCATATGACTTGGCCGGCTGGACACTTCCTATGCAGATGGGAGTAGAAGTTGATCGTATTGACGATTCCTTTGAATTTGACGGAAGTCAGCTAACAGAGCAGATCGAAACCGAAACAGGGGATATTTCGGGAGACACCAGTTACGGTTATGTTCTTTCTCACAAGCCTAATGCCAGTGCCAAGGCGACTAATCAGTTATTGGCGGACGGGCAAAATATATACTGGACAAAATCAGACTTTGAGAGTAACGGCAATCAATACGAGGCCGGTTCCATTATTATTGAAAAAGGAAATGACACTGAAGAAGTTGTAAAGAAGGCAGCTCAAGAGCATGGATTGGATTTTCATGGTATATCAGAACAACCGGAAATTGAGCTTTACAAAGTTGAAAAACCCAGAGTGGGACTCTACAAGTCCTGGGTCTCCAATATGGATGAAGGTTGGACACGCTGGGTCTTGGATAATTATGAGTTTGAAGTTGATACCCTGCACGACGGTGACCTGATCGAAAATGATCTGTCGCAGTATCATTCTATTATCATTCCTGATCAAAGCCCATCGCGTATTCTAAGTGGACATAAGCCGGGTACAATGCCGGAAAAATATACCGGAGGCATGGGTCTGGAAGGTGCACTGGCACTTAAGAATTTTGTCAGTGAGGGTGGCACGCTATTGGCTTTTGATTCGGCAAGTGATTTCGTAATCAACCAGTTTGGTCTGCCTGTTGAAAATGTTACTGCAGGACTCTCAAATACCGAATTTTTCATACCGGGTTCATTGATCAGAGCCAAGGTAACCAATAATTATCCCTTGGCATATGGAATGCAGCCAGAGATTGCCGCCTCATTTTCCCGCAGCCGGGCATTTGAGATTATTGAGATCGACCGGGAGGGAGAAGGTGGAAAAGAGGATATTAAAAAAGCGCCGGCACCTCCTATAGACATTCCCGTTCAATATGCCGGTGATGACCTTTTGATGAGTGGATGGGCCTTGGGTGAAAAGAAGCACTTAGGTAATAAAGCAGCTGTGATGAATGTGCAGTATGGTGCGGGTAATGTGGTCCTCTACGGGTTCCGTCCTCAATTCAGAGGGCAGCCCCGCGGTACCTATAAGCTGATTTTCAATCCTCTTTTTATGAGTACGATGGATAAGGAAATAATTGAACATAGCAGTTCTTTAAGTATTGCTTCAGAAAATTAAAGCCATACATATTTAATATGAAAAGTATATTTAACGGTGCTCACTACATAATAATCGGTTTTCTTTGCCTGACTTTTTCGGCATGTGCTACGCTGTTTCATACACCATTTGCCTATGATACAGTTATCGTCAACGGTAAAGTGCTGGACGGTACAGGCAATCCGTGGTATTATGCGGATATTGCTATTAACGATGATCAGATAGTAAAGATAGGCGATGTAAAAAGTGCTGCCGCGGATACGATTGATGCCACAGGATTGTATGTAACACCGGGATTTATTGATGTGCACTCCCACGCCGCATCGGGATTGACGGGGTCGGAACTGAGCAGAGCGGAACCACAGCTGCGCCAGGGTATAACTACGGTTTTCGTAAATCCGGATGGAGGAGGTGCCGTTGATCTTCCACAACAGCGGGAAAAACTCCTGAAAGACGGACTTGGCGTCAATGTTGCACAGATGATTCCCCATGGTTCAATCCGTCAAAAAGTAATGGGAATGGAGGATCGCGCTCCATCGTCAGAGGAGATGCAGGAAATGAGGCAGCTGGTACGAAAGGGAATGGAAGACGGAGCTTTTGGGCTTTCCAGCGGGCCATTTTATTCGCCGGGCAGTTATGCTGAGACCGATGAGCTGATTGCACTTGCCCGCGAAGCTGCAAAATATGATGGGGTATATACCAGTCATATCCGGGATGAATCCAATTATACCATTGGTCTGGAAGCGGCCGTTGATGAAGTTATTCAGGTTGCCGAAAAAGCTAAGTTGCCGGGGATTATTACTCACATCAAAGCGCTGGGTCCGCCGGTATGGGATAAGTCGGAAACCATTACAGCCAATATTGAAAATGCTCGTTCAAATGGAATTGAAGTTTTTGCTGATCAATACCCTTATATGGCTTCGGCGACAGGTTTGATTTCAGCATTGGTTCCGAGATGGGCAGAAGAAGGCGGTCATGATGCACTTGTTGAACGTTTAAAAGATCCGGAATTGCTTCCGGATATACGATCTGCAATGGAAAAAAATATGGTTCGCCGAGGAGGTCCGGATCGCATCCAGTTTCGTTATTACGACCCCGACTCCTCTATTGAGGGTAAGACGCTGGAAGAAGTGGCCGCCGAACGAAATGAAGACTCTATGGATTTGGCGATCAAGCTGATTAAAGAGGGCAAGCCGGGAATAGTATCCTTTAATATGAAAGAAGAAGATGTCCATCGGTTTATGCGTCAGCCGTGGACTATGACAAGCTCCGACGGCGGACTTGTTCCTTTGGAAGAGGGTGTTCCGCATCCCAGAAATTATGGAGCATTTCCTCGGAAGATCCGCAAATATGCATTTGAAGAAGAGGTCGTTGATTTACCGTCAGCAATCCGCAGTATGACCACTCTTCCGGCTCAGGTTTTCGGGATAACAGACCGGGGACAGATCCGCGAAGGAGCATATGCTGATATTGTTATTTTTAATCCTGAGGAACTGAAAGATAAAGCAACTTTTCAGCAGCCCCATCAATTTTCGGAGGGGATTAAATATATTCTGGTAAACGGAACCATGACACTCGAAGATGGGGAACTTCTGCCAGAACAGGCAGGCAAGGTTTTAAATCATCACAGATGATTCCATAAGGAAACTTAAGGTTTGCCAACTAGTTCGTGCAGCTTGGAGCTTTTGTGAATCTTTATGTAACCAAGATATCTGTACCAGCACTTACAATTATACTAAGAGCAAAATTTCATAATAACTAAATATACTGTTAAGCATGATCAAAGTAGTACACGTAGGCATCGGGCCCCTGGGACAAAAAGTTATAAATTATGCCCTTCAGAGAAAAGGCATTAATATCGTAGGAGCCGTTGATCTGGATCCACAAAAAGTGGGAAAGGATCTTGGTGAACTTTGCAATGTAGAGGCTCTGGGGATCACAGTTAAAAAAACTCTGGAAGAAGCACTTGATGGAAAAGAAGCCGACGTGGCCATTGTAACCACGCTTTCGAGTCTGGAACGAATAGAAGATCAGCTTGCAAAACTGGCCGCTGCCGGTCTGGACATTGTTTCTACTTGCGAAGAGCTTTCCTACCCGTGGGAAACTCAACCCGATGTTGCCGGACGTATTAATGAAGCCTGTCAAAAGCATGGAGTCACCTGCCTGGGTACTGGCGTAAATCCTGGTTTTTTGATGGATTATCTGCCTGCCGTACTCAGTTCGGTCTGTCAGGAGGTCCAAAAAGTAAAGGTGACGCGGGTTCAGGATGCATCATCAAGACGTATTCCTTTTCAACAAAAAATTGGCGCGGGGCTTTCAGATCAGCAATTTGAAGAAAAGAAAAATAATGGTACCCTTCGTCATGTAGGTCTGCCTGAATCAGTGTATATGATAGCCCGGGCTCTGGAATGGGAGCTGGACCGGGTGGAAGAGACGCTGGAGCCGGTGCGGGCCCAAGGGCATATCACCTCGGGATATACGGAGATCGAAGATGAAAAACCCAGCGGCGTTGAGCAGTTTGGAAGAGGATTTGTAGCAGGGGAGGAGAAAATATGCCTGCATTTTCGGGCAGCAGTAGGCGAAGAAAAATCGTATGACAAAGTAGAGATAGAAGGTACGCCCAGAATTCGATCGTTAATCGACGGCGGCGTTAACGGTGATATTGCTACCAGCGCCATCACGGTAAACGCTGTGGCTTCGGTGGTATCTGCCGGGGCGGGACTCAAAACCATGCTGGACATTCCGGTACCATCCTGTTTTTCCGAAGTTTAATCTGCCCCGCCATTTTTTTAATATCAGTCTCGATTTCTAATTAATTAAAAGAAGTGTAATGAATAACAACACGTTCGCCAACCTCTCAAAAGGTAACTGGATTAATCTGGGAATCACTCTGATAGTTATAATACTAGGAGTAATTTTTGCGGGGCAAATTCCCGAACAAGGCGACCATTACGGCTTTTGGTCGGTGCTTCCGCCGCTCATCGCTATTGTGCTGGCCTTTTGGACGAAGGAAGTGATTAGCTCGCTTTTTGTAGGAATTGCGCTTGGCGGTGTGATTTCAGGAAATCTCAATATTGTAGACTCCTATCTTATTCCTTCTATCGGGACGGAGGATTTTGCCCTTATCCTGTTGGTGTACCTGTGGTCGCTGGGTGGACTGATCGGTATTTGGACGCGCACGGGAGGAGCTGAAAAATTTGCGGCCTGGGCCAGCAACAAGATTGTGCGCGGACGAAAAAGCGCTAAGTTTTTTACCTGGATGATGGGCTTGGTTTTCCATCAGGGCGGAACCATTAGCACGGTTCTGACGGGAGCGACCGTTCGGCCGATTGCCGACGAGCATGACGTTTCTCACGAAGAACTTTCGTATATGGTGGATTCCACGGCATCGCCGGCTGCAACGGTCATCCCGTTTAATGTTTGGCCGATTTATATTGCAGGATTGGTGGTGGGTACAATTCCGCTTTTTGAGACGAACCAAGATGGCGTCGCTTTCTTTTTTGAAGCGCTGCCGTTTAACTTTTATGCGATTTTTGCACTCTTGTTGACGTTGCTTTTTGCATGGGAGAAGCTACCGTGGATACCCGGCAAAAAAATGCGGGCGGCGATCGATCGGGCTAAAAATGAGGGTAAGTTAGACCGCGATGGAGCTGATCCGATGTCATCAGCGGAGCTTACAGAGATGGATATCCCCAAAAATTACAGTCCCGGTCTTGTGGATTTCTTTGGTCCCATCGGCACCTTGTTAGGAGTTGCAATCATCCCCTATGTGACGACTTTTTATATCATGGGACAGACCGAAGATCCTACTTTGCTGATTGCCGAAGCTTTTGTGCTGGCCGTTCTTACCGGGATGTTTATTGCCCTGGCTAAGGGGATGGATCTGAATACGGTGATGGATGGGTTTGTAGATGGCTGCAAGGGGGTGACTATTGGAGCCATCATTTTAGCGCTCGCTGTTACGCTCAAAGGCGTTGCCGAATCAGTAGGGACGGCGGAGTATGTGGTAGAACTGGTTGCAGGATCTATCACCCCGACATTTCTACCTGCTATGCTAATGGGACTTTGTATGATCGTGGCTTTTGCCGCAGGTACATCATGGGGAACATATGCTGTGGTGTTTCCGGTAGCTATGCCGTTGGCCTGGGCCGTTTTGCCGGATGAGTTTTTCATCATGCTTTGTTTTAGTGCGGTAGTAGGGGGGAGTGTATTCGGGGATCAGTGTTCACCCATCTCGGATACTACCATTCTGTCGTCACTGGCAACAGGTTGTGATCTGATGGATCACGTCTATACCCAGATACCGCTGGCACTTACCGCTGCCGGACTCGGAGGAGTGTTATATACCCTGCTGGTTATTTTCTTTGTGTGAAAATCCTTCTTTAGGATTTCAGCTCAGAAGTACAATGCGGGCAGCGGGTAGCTTCAACCGGGATATCCGAAAAGCAGTAGTTGCACTTTTTTAATGAGGGTGTAGCAGGCTCCGGTGCTTCTGACGGTCGCTTGAGTCTATTGATATATTTGATCAGAATAAAAACGGCAAAAGAGACAATTAGAAAACTTAAGAGCGTATTAAAAAATACCCCGTAATTTAGCGTTACGGCGCCTGCTTCTTGAGCAGCAGCAGTCGTGGCATAGGGCGGCGGAGTTACCCCTTCTTTTAGGACAATAAAAAATTCAGAAAAATCGACGCCGCCCATCAGCAAGCCCAGTGGCGGCATCATTAGATCCTTAACTAATGATTGTACCACTCCCGTGAAAGCTGCACCGATAATTATGCCAACGGCCATGTCAACCACATTTCCCTTAATAGCAAACTCTTTGAACTCTTTAATTATAGCCATGGTCTCAGATGTAAATGTCTAGGAAACAATTACTTAGAGATTACAAAAAAATGTAATTAAATACTATTTCCTGAAAGGAAAATGAAGAATAGAGTGTTCGCCTGTAGTACACCTAGTCTTGCGGGATAATGCCCGAAATGTGCTCAAAGTTAAGATACACTTCTTCCCTTTCTTTGCCGTCACTCCCCTTCACCAGAACTTTGTCCAGCACGTCGTTAACTTCGATAGATTCAGCTTCTACTGTATCGGTAACCCCACTCTCGAAAACGATCTTATAAGTAGTCATGTCTTGAAATTTTATTCAAATTAACGACTATTCTTCCTCCTCATTCAATGGTTGTTCTTCAGAAGATTCTTCGGAGCTTTCATCAGCCAGTGTTCCGTTCATCCATTCCATAACTTTCTTACCGGATACTTCTTCATGTTCCAGAAGTTCATCGGCAAGTTTGTCGAGCACATCTCGGTGTTCTTTAATGATGCTGAGGGCATTGTCAAAAGCATCTTTTAAAATGCGCTTTACTTCCTCATCAATTTCGCGAGCTGTACTGTCGCTGTATTCTCGCTGACTGCCCATCTGTTCGCCGAGGAAAACCTGTTCACGCTGGCCGCCAAATGCGATATTGTTAAACTTATCACTCATACCCCAGTCGAGCACCATCTTGCGGGCCAGTTTCGTGATCTGTTTTAAATCATTTTCGGCGCCGCTTGTGGAGGTATCAAAGATGAGATTTTCAGCAGCACGTCCACCCATCATTACGGCCATGCGATCAATCATGTACCTCTTCTCATAGAGAAACTTTTCGTTTTCCGGCAGCTGCATCGTTACGCCCATTGCCTGTCCGCGGGGAATTACGGTTACCTTATGAATGGGATCAGCATGGGGCAGAGCAGCGGCAACAATGGCGTGACCCGCTTCGTGATAGGCCAGCATTTTTTTCTCTCTGTCTGTGAGATGCATCCCTTCGCGTTTGAGTCCCATCATTACTTTGTCGCGCGCCTGATCAATATCCTGTTGTTCAATAGCTTTTCGTTTATATCGTGCTGCAATCAGGGCTGCCTCATTGAGCAGGTTTTCGAGATCGGCACCGCTAAAGCCGGGCGTTGATCGGGCAATTTCATTCAAGTTCACGTCATCTGAAAGTTTCTTGTTCTTGGCGTGAATGTTCAGAATTTGCTCGCGATGCTCCTGGGTGGGCAGATGCACGGTAATCTGTCGATCAAAGCGTCCGGGACGCAGCAGCGCCTTATCTAAAATATCGGGACGGTTAGTGGCGGCCATTACTACAACGCCTTCATTTTTTTCAAAACCGTCAAGCTCTGAAAGCAATTGGTTAAGCGTTTGCTCGCGCTCGTCATGTCCGCCGCCAAGACCGGCCCCGCGCTTGCGTCCAATGGAATCAATCTCATCGATAAATATAATAGCGGGTTCTTTTTCTTTCGCCTTGTTAAACATATCCCGAACCCGTTTGGCACCTACGCCTACAAACATCTCCATAAAATCGGAACCGGTGATAGTAAAGTAGGGGACGCCCGCTTCTCCGGCTACGGCACGTGCAAGTAATGTTTTACCGGTGCCGGGAGGGCCTACCATCAGCAGGCCGCGGGGAATTTCGCCGCCCAGAGAATCAAACTTGTCAGGATGTTTTAGAAAGCTGATAATTTCTTCCAGTTCCGTTTTGGCGCCATCCAGTCCCGCCACATCATCAAATGTTGTGTCCACGGTCTCAGCATCCTGCAGTTTGGCCTTGCTTTCGCCAATCTTGAACATATTCTGTCCCTGCATACGCATCTGGCGGAAAAATTGAAGGCCGATCATTATTAAAAAGATAAGCGGGATACCCCATAGGAGAACCGTCCACCAATCAAAATCACTTTGCGGAAGTGTCTGCACCTGTACTTCGTTGGTTTCGAGCATATTCAACAGCTCGTCATCGCCAAAGGAGGGGAGGTAAGTGCTGAAATTACTGTACTGTGTGGTATCATTTTCGGAGGCTTTCAGGGTCGTGTTTTTTTTTTTTTGGCCGAGAATTTTTTTAACGCGAAAGGTAACCAATTTGAAGTTACCGGGTTTTTTTTTTTTTGCTCCCCTTTAATTTGGTCACCGCGAATGGTCACCTGTTGCACGTTCCCGGATTTGATTTGCTGGCGAAATTCACTGTAATCGATGGTAGGAGGTCCGCCGAAAAGACCACCGCCTTCCGAACTGAATAACCAAAATCCGAACAGAGCAGCAAGTACAATCCAGTAAAAAGTATATTGATGTTTGCCGCCGGGATTTAACCCTTTCTTATTTTTTTGAGACTTGTCGTTATCTGTTTGCTTCTTGTTTTTTGGCATAAAAGTGAGTTATGGTAATAATCAACTAAAGTTGGAGTAAATATGTATCACATTCAACGAAAGTTAACGGCTGTGAGATTCCAAAATTTTGTTAACTCCGCAGTGAATATACAAAAAAAGCCTCTGAGGCTATCAACCACCAGAGGCTTAAGAGAGAGATTCTTTGCATCATTGTGAGTCGGGAGGGGATCGAACCCTCGACCCACGGCTTAAAAGGCCGTTGCTCT